>REDX01000205.1 GCA_007695355.1 Planctomycetota bacterium | reverse complement strand
GCGACCTCTACCACCCCAAGGTAGCGCTCTAATCCAGGCTGAGCTACGGTCCGATTGACTGGTGCTGCGGTGGGGACGGCGAGCCATCCCTGCTGGGGAGGCGAGGTTGTAGAGGGGTGATGTGGCGCGGTCAAGCCTAATCCCTTGCGCAGGATGGTGGTAGCTCTACGTTCTTTGCCCCGCGAGGGTGGCGGGGTTGTCTCCTCACCTCGTTGGAAGCTGTTGATTGACTGGGAGTTCCATGCCGACGCCGTTCTCTGTTGCTGAGATTCGTGAGGCCTATTTGGCCTTTTTTGCAGCTAAGGGCTGTGTCCGTGCCCCCTCAGCTTCCCTGGTTCCGGCCAATGATCCGACGACGCTGTTTACGGTGGCCGGCATGTCGCAGTTCAAGGATATGTTTTTGGGCCGGGGATCGGCGCCCTTTACTCGGGCCACTACCTGCCAGAAGTGCATTCGTACCAACGACATCCTCAATGTGGGGCGGACGCCGCGGCATCATACCTTCTTTGAGATGCTGGGCAATTTTAGCTTTAATGATTACTTTAAGCGGGAAACCATCGCCTGGGCCTGGGAGTTTTTGACCGAGGTGTTGAAGTTGGATCCCGAGCGGCTTTATGTCACTGTGAATGAGCGGGATGACGAGGCCTGGGATATTTGGCAGAATGAGGTGGGGTTCCCGGTGAGCCGTATGTGCCGCCTGGGAGACGCCGATAATTTCTGGCCAGCCTCGGCGCCCACCGATGGCCCCACCGGCCCGGGGGGCAATTGCTCAGAGATCTTCTGGGACTTCGAGCCCGAGGCCGGCGGTGGGCGCAACCCGGGTAACGATGACAGCAATCGCTTTGTCGAAATCTGGAATCTGGTTTTTCCCCAGTTCAATGTTACCGAGCCCAAGGTGGACGGTCGCTATACCCTGCAGGATTTGGGTCGCACCAATATCGACACCGGTTCTGGTCTCGAGCGCTTGGCCTGCGTGGTGCAAGGCAAGCGCAATAATTTCGATATCGATCTCTTGCAGATCATTGTCCAACGGGTGGCGGAGTGCTGCCAGGTGCCCTATGTCGAGGGTGCCCTGGGTGTTGATGCGGCGGCCGAAGAGCGCAATGCGCTCATCCGGCGGATCGCCGATCACGTTCGCGCCGTCACCTTCTGCATTGCCGATGGGGCGGTGCCGGCAAATACCGGGCGTGGCTATATTGTCCGTCGCCTGATTCGCCGGGCCACTCTGGATAGCAATAAGCTGGGGGTTAGCGCCTGCCGTCTGCATGAGATGGTTGCGGCGGTGGTGCGGGCGATGGGCGATGCCTACCCCGAAATTGTCGCGCGCCGTGATCTGGCCGAGCAAACCCTGCTCGCCGAAGAACAGTCCTTCCGCCGCACCCTCGACCGGGGTCTAGAACTCTTCTCCCGCGCCCTGGCCCGGCATCGCAGCGAGGGGGCTACTCAATTTTCCGGTGACGATGTGTTTGAGCTCTTTACCACCTTTGGTTTTCCCAAGGAGGTGACGGCGGAGTTGGCCGAGGCCGAGGGCCTGCCGATTGATGAGCCGCGCTTCGCCGAGCGGATGGAGGCCTTCGCTGAAATCTCCAAGGGCGGTAAGCAGATCGAAGTCTTCCAGGTGTCAGCCCTGCGCGATGCCAAGGGCCGCCTCGGGGAAACCCGCTTTGTCGGCTATGACAGGATGGAGACATCGGCGCAATTGCTGTTGATGGAGGTCGAGGGATTAGAAGTTGCTCAGGCGCCGGCAGGTACGGCCCTGCGATTGGCCCTTGATGTCACCCCTTTCTACGCCGAAAGCGGCGGCCAGGTTGCCGATATGGGCCGCATTTGCGGCGCGGACTTTGAAATCCGCGTCCTGGATGTACAGAAGGATGAGGGGCTGTTTATCCACTCCGGCGAGGTGGTAGCAGGGACTGCCACCTTGGGTGCAGTTCAGGCGCAGGTCGATGCGGCCACCCGTGCCGCCACCGTCCGCCATCACTCGGTAACTCATCTTATGCACGCGGCCCTGGGCGACATTTTGGGTGCCCATGTAGAGCAGCAGGGTTCGAAGGTTGAGCCCGCCGGTCTACGTTTTGATTTCACCCATGATAGCGCCCTCGACGATCAACAATTGACGGCGGTGGAATCCTGGGTGGGCGAGGCGATTAAAGGTCGGCATCCGGTGCGCTGCGAAGAGATGCCCATCGCCGCGGCCAGGGATTTGGGTGCCAAAGCCCTGTTTGGTGAGAAATACGGTTCGGTGGTGCGCGTGGTGCGCATGGGCGAGGCCGCTGCGCCCGCTTCCATCGAGCTCTGCGGTGGCTGTCACGTCAGCAATACCGGTGATATTGCGGCCTTCCGCATTGTCCGCGAAGAGGCGATCTCGGCTGGGGTACGGCGCATTCAAGCGGTGGCCGGTTCGGTTGCCGAGGCCATGGTTAAGCGCGAGCAGGCCCTTGCCGCCGCCCTGGCCGAGGCCTTGGGCGTGAACGCGCCGGATCAGCCGCGCTCCCAGATTCAGGCCCTGGCCCGCACCTTTAAGGTCCAGCCCGACGAATTGCTGGAGCGGGTGGTGGCCCAGGTGGATGCGGCCCGGGAACTGGCCACTGAATTGGGCGACGGCCTGCGTCTCAGTGGAGATGATATACTTGAGCGAGTGCGCAGCGTGGCCGAAGAAGGCAAGCGCCTGCGCAAGCTCAAAGACCAGCAATCCGCGGCCAAGGCAATGGCAGGTTTGGATGCCCTACTGGATCAGCCTCGGATGATCGCTGAGATTCCCCTCTATGCTGGCAGCCTGGAAGGGGTGGATGGCAAGGCCCTGCGGCAAGCCGCCGAGCGCATTACCCAGGCCCGTCCGCAGCATTTGGTGGTGCTGGCTTCGGCTGCCGATGGCAAGGCCTTCTTGGTGGTGGCGGCCAGCCCTGAGGCCATTGCCAGCGGTTTTAAGGCTGGTGAATTGGTGAGTAAGCTGGCCCCGCGTATCGGTGGCGGTGGTGGTGGTAAGCCCCAGTTTGCCCAGGCTGGCGGCAAAGATCCGGCGGCGATTCCGGCCTTGATGGCAGAGCTGGAAGATATCCTGCAGTCCCAGATCGGGGTTGGGAATCGGGCCCCATGAACGCTGCGCGTCGCGTCCGCACCGATATCTACCGCAATCGTCGTAAGACGATGTTTAAGGGTATCCCGGTGGTTCCCGGCATCGCCATGGGCAAGGTGCATCTCAAATTCCGTCATGTTCATACCCTGTCTGATTATGTACTAGAAGAAAAGGATACGCCGCGGGAATTAGAGATTCTGCAAGAAGCCGTGCGTCTCTCGAAAGAGCAGCTTATGCTCAATCGCCAGAAGATGGCCAAGGAAATTGGCGAACTTGAGGCGATGATTTTTGACACCCACATCGCCATTCTCGAAGACCGTGCCTTTTTGGGTAAGGTGCAGGCTGAAATTCAAACCCAGCACCGGCCTGCCGACGTGGTGGTTTCGGTTATCGTCGAGGGCTACTACAAAGCCATGTCCATGGTTCGCGATGAGAACATTCGCGAGCGCGCCGCCGACATTCGCGATGTTGGCATTCGTCTACTCAACAATCTGCACACCCTCAAGGTGGGTGATGACGAAGATCCGGTTGAAGATGCCTTATTGCCAGAGGGTGATATTGTCTTCGCCCGCGAGATGCTGCCCTCGGATATCGCCACCGTTGAGCGGCGTCATGTTGCCGGCGTTGTCACCGAGGCCGGTTCTGAGCGTGGCCATTGTGCGGTGATGCTGCGGGCCCTCAATATTCCCTGCGTTATGGGCGTTGATGGCCTTGCCGCCATTCTTCAAGACGGTGACTTTGTTATCGTCGATGGCTCTTCAGGCACGGTGCACGTTAACCCGAAAAAAGACGTTCTTGCCGACTATAAGCGGATCTTTAAGGAATATAAAGCATACTCCGAATTACTCTCCAGCGAAGTAAAGCTGCCGGCCACCACCACTGATAACCATAGTGTTAGCCTGCAGGTCAATATCTCCAAGGAGTCGGAGATCCCCCTGGCCCATCTCTACAATATGGATGGGGTTGGCCTCTATCGCACCGAATTGAATATGATGGTGCGCAATTCCTACCCCGATGAGGAAGAGCAGTATCTCGAATATACCGGGGTGATTAAGGCGATGAAGGGTAAGCCGATTACCATTCGCACCATGGATCTCGGCCCGGATAAAAAACTTAGCTACATTAAGCTGATGCACGATGATCACAGCGCCCTAGGGCGCCGTTCCATTCGTTTAGCGATGGAATTGGAAGAATACCAGATGATCCAGTTGCGCGCCATTTTGCGTGCCAGCGTGCACGGCAATGTCAGTCTGCTCTTCCCGTTTATTACCTCAATAGAAGACATTCGCATGGGCAAGCGCATGGTGCGTTTGGCTAAGCGGCAATTGGCTGACCGCGGAGTTGAGATCGATACGGCAATGCCGATTGGGATGATGGTCGAAGTCCCGGCGGCGGCTTTAAGCTTGGATGCCTTCGCCCGCGAGGTGTCCTTCTTTAGCGTAGGCACCAATGATTTGGTCCAGTACACCTGCGCGGCAGACCGCAATCTGCCCGAAGTCGCGCCCTGGTATAAAGGTTATAATCCAGGCGTCTTGCAACTGCTGAAATTAATCACCGAAACTGCCGAGCGCCATGACCGCAAGCTGACTCTCTGTGGGGAAATGGCTGGCGATCCCTTCTACACCATGTTCTTGGTGGGCATTGGGGTGAAAAATTTCAGCATGTCGGCGCCGCAGATTCCCCTGGTTAAAAAGATTGTGCGTTCGATTCACATTGGCGGCGCCAAGCGCTTGGTTGATCGCGCGCTGCAGTTGAGCAGCACCGGTCAGATTCGCGAGCTCTTCCAGACCACCGTCGAGCAAATCCTTGGCCGCGACCTCACCGCCTGGACCAAAAAAGACGGCGCTTAAAGTCTCGCCGCCGCAAGGAGTTCGCGGCTAGCGAGGCCTAAGCTAGACCCAAGAATGCATGGCGATGGTTGGAAGTGATTAGCGTTAGTTGCCCTCACTGTTCGCGGCAACCGCTGTGCGCGGCTTGCGGCCAGTGGGCTGGCCTTCGAACGCGTTGCCCGAATCTATAAATCGTTTATTAGAAGCACATTACAGTTACGGCACAAAGCTTGTGGTTAGTCATGGGCAAAAAAAAGACAGCCAGATTGCCGGGGACACCCGTGCGCTCCTTATGGCTGCTCCCGTCAAGGCCTGACCAGATTCGGTGCGCCCAGATTCCCCGGGTCTGACTGTCGGCGCTCATAGTTGGTTTCGGGCCCAACTGTCAACCCCCCGCCTGCTGCCTGGGGTCTCTAGAGCGGCAGGATTGGGCTATCTGACACACAGCCTAGGCCCCATCCAGGGCCTTCCATGGTGTCACGTCTTTCTTCCCTAAGGTCTTGCCATGCTTGGTCGAGTGTTTCTCCCCATCGCCGCCGCCATCGCCGTTCTTGCCCTTGCCGGCTGCGGCCGTGAGACTACCGCCCTGCAATCCGGGGTGGATCGCTTCCAACACAAGGGATCCGTAGAGTACTATAAGCTGAAGGCGCAAATCGGCCACGCCGTTGGCCATGAGGCCACCATGGCCGAGCGTATCCCCTTAGAAGTAGAACGGTTTTTAGAATGGCGTAAGCGTGAGTGGATGAATTTGCGTGAGAGCCTGGCCTATCATCTGCTTTATGAATGGCAGACGGTGGAAAAGCTTACCCTCGATGCCGCCCGGCATTACGGCTATGAAGTTTCCAATTTTCCACGGGCCCCCGAAGATGCGCTGCGCTTTTTCCAGCGTGCCGGCGATGAATGGCGCAATCTCGTTCAGGACATTACCATCTTCTTAGAATGGAAAGACCGCGAGCAGATTCCCATGATGGAGGATCTTAAGCGATTCTACCAGCGCCATCATGATGAGGTTGCTCGTCTCAGCCGGGATGTTCATGGCTTTCTCGAATGGCGTCAGCGTGAGTACGAAAAACTGGTGAATAGTGGCGAACGATTCTTTGCTTTGGCCACGATTGAGCAGCAGAAACTCAACGATGGTCTGCGCCGCTGGCGCGCCGAGCGGATCATTGAAACCGAACGATTCCCCGCCGATTTCAAGAATTACTGGGCCAATGAAACCGGTAAGGTGCCCCGCCTCATCGATGACGTGGCGCGCTTTGCGGCCTTGCATCAAGAAGAAGCCGCCAAGCTGCAGGAAGATCTGAAACGCTTTGCCCTGCAGCGTCGCACCGAATATGTCAAACTCCTCGAAGACATCGAGCGCTTTAAGATGGTAGAGGAGGAACGTCTGCCCCGCTTACTCGCGGATCTGAATCGTTTCTTCGCTGTCTACGAGCGTGAAGTGCGGCCTCTGAGCGAAAGCATGAAACGCTTTTGGCGCACCAATGTGGCAATGGGTGAATTGGCGGTGGCGGATGTGCGCCGCTTTGTCGAGGCTGCTGGTCCTGAATTGGATCAATTGGAATCCGGTTTGAAGCGCTTTGTCGCCTTTGGTTCGGTGGAGTGGGAGCGTTTTACCAACGCCGTGCGCCGCTTCCATCCCTCCGGCTATAGTCCCGCCTTTGGTGACCACTTCATCCCTGGATTCAATGAATCTCCCCAAACCACCCTGGGTGGTCAGCAAATGGCCCCGCAGACCTCTCGCGAGACCAATACCGGTCTTTAGCCTCTGGGTTTAGGCTGGGCAGTTGTGGGTGCCGATAGATGATGCCTTGGATTGATGCAATCCCTGTCCGTCACCATCTACCCCAGTTGCGAAGGCATCTCGCCCCCAGGTCGGCTCAAAGCTTGCCCCCGGGATCGCCGATCTCCTGATCGGCCAGCAAAAATGCCCTGAATAGGGCGCTTTTTGCGCTAAAAGCATCCCCGCGAAGCGGGAATTCCTCACCCAAGGTGAGCTTTGAGCCGCCCTGTATCTCGCCCCCAGGTCGGCTCAAAGCTTGCCCCCGGGATCGCCGATCTCCTGATC
>REDX01000178.1 GCA_007695355.1 Planctomycetota bacterium | reverse complement strand
AATTCACCGAAGCGGATAAGCTTTTCTTCGATCAGATCGAAGCCGAAGCCGAGGCCCAAGAACAGGTGGTGGCCGCCGCCCAGGCCAATCCCTTAAACGACTTCGCCAAGAGCCTGCCCAAGATTTTCGAGGCGCTGATGATCAAGCGCTTGGACGATAATTCATCGATTGTTAGCCGTTACATGGACGATCCGGCCTTCCAGGAATTGGCGCTGAATGTGATGGCCAAGAATTTGCATGAGCGCCTTGCCGGCGGAAGGAATCCGCCGCCTGCCGCATGAGAAGCGGCGAAATACTGTTTGCACACCTGTCAAAGGGAGGCGGTAATGCCCATCTTGCACCTTGCTTTGAGCACCCGCGATGTGGCGGTCTCAATCGCCGATTTGAGCCAGCGCTTGGGCGCGCCGCCGGTGGTGGTGGTGCCCGGGGTCTATGCCCTGTGGCGCACCCCGCAGGTCAACTGTTCCCTGCGCTATGATCCCAATGCCGCCCCGGGAACCCTGCGCCACCTGGGCTGGGAAGATCCCCATTGTGAGGCTTTTACCGCCGAAGAGGACTGCCACGGCCTGCTGTGGGAGCGCTTTAGCGCCGAGCAGCAACTGGCGGAAATTCGCGAACTGTGGCCAACGGCAGAGATCATAGACGAAGATTGAAGGCCCAAAAAAAAGCCCTGCTCAGACTCTGAGCAGGGCGTTTTAAGGTGGCGACCTGGAAGGGACTTGAACCCTCGACCTCCGCCGTGACAGGGCGGCGCTCTAACCAACTGAGCTACCAGGCCAATTGAAGGTGCGTAAGCTAGAGCCTTTGTCGAACTCGTCAATACCGACTTTTCACCCCATGCTCACCGCCCACCACCCAAGGCCCCAAACCCTGTTAGCGCTGGGGGGCGCGAGGACGATGAACGGCGGTATGGCTCTCTCGGAGAGCGGGCTCTGATGCGCGAAGGGGAAACGATGCTAGTGAGTAAAGCAAAGCGTCGTTGGCCCGAGCAGCGACGAACGGAGAAAAAAGCTCTTTCTGCCCGTGCCCGCTTGCGGGCCAAGAGCCCGCGCTCCGTGCGGCGCAAGCGCCGAAGAAAAGGGGGGCAAGGGGCACAGCCCCAACGAGTAGAGCCCACGCCCAGCGCAGTCCTCACGCCATATGGCAGGGGGTAGCAGGGGGGCGGCAGCCCCCCAACGGCCGCCGAGGGAGGTAAGGGCGGATACAATCGCGCAGCGATCCGCCCTTAGGCGCGCAGCGCCGGCCTCCCGACAAAGGCCGGGGGGAGCGAGCGCAGCGATGCGGACCGGGGGAGCCCGAGGGGGCTTGCCCCCTCGAAATAAGAAATAGGCGAAGAGGGACTCGAACCCCCGACATCCTCCTTGTAAGGGAGGCGCTCTAGCCAACTGAGCTATTCGCCCGTAAGGCTGCAGACACTAGCCCTGAGTCGCGTTTAGGCAAGACCCCTGCTGAGCCAGGTTTAAAGCTTGTATTTATTAACGATGCTTCAGTCACATTATGGCAGTGTGTGACGCCGCAGGGGGGTGGGCTTTTGATTCCCTTGACCGATCTGCTTTGGGGCCTGATCATCAACAATGTCTGAGACCCGCGATAGGGGATTGACCACAGGTTTGTCCTTGGCATGACTGAAAGCGGTCTTGTTAGGCGAGGAAGGGGGCCCCTTGGCCGTACGCACCTATAAACCACCGGAGAACACCTGCTGGTGCACCATTTCCGTTGGTGGCGGTGACCGCAATAAAGTTGCTGTGGTTGAGATATCGTCCCTTGGCGCCGTGGTTGGTCTAAAGGGCGAGTTGCGCCGCCATGAGTATGCGGATGTGGTCCTTGAGGTAAGCGGCCACCAAGGTCTCACTTTATTTGCCCATGTGGTCAATGTGCGTTCAAGCCTGGTGCATTTGCGCTGGTTGCACTTTGAGCCAGGGGAAGAGGCGGCTTTAGGACAGCGTCTTTTAAAGATGTTTGAAGGCATTGCCGGTGTAGCCCTAGAAGATTCCAGCGGCAAGGATTTCGCTTGGCGTCAAGAACAGGGGACGCGTCGGGTGGTGCGGCCGCGAAAGGATGCGCCAGCCCCTGAAGGTACGCCAGATGCAGAAGCTCCGGCAACGCCTCAAGGGACGGATGCTTTGGAAGCGAAGAGCAAGACGCGTCGGGTGGTGCGGCCACGTCGGCCGGCCGATGCGGATCCTGCGGCGACCCCAGGGCCTGCGGCCGCCAGCCCGGGATCGGGACGCATTTCTACCCGGCGACAGGTGGTACAGCCAAGAAAGCCCGCTGACACCAGTGATTCCAGTGACGATGAATACGCCGCTCTCGATGCTCGCGGTGGAGATGACTCGGCCCTCGCCCAGTCATCTCCAGATGCTCAACCGGGTCCGGCTCAATCTGCGCCAGTAAAAGCAAAGACCGGTTGGCGTGATCGTGCCCCAGCGCCGCCGGAGAGCCAAGAAGACGTCACCGTGGTGGCCACTGATCGGCATCTTGCCAACGTCCCCAGTGTTCCTGAAGATCAAGACCTCAACGCCACTGGCCGCATCCGCGACGAGGCCAGTCGCAAGATTCTAAGCCGTGCTCGCACCGTTCAGGCATCCGAGTTAGCTGCCCGCCACGATAAGGTGCGGGTACTGAATATGTCCACGATCAAGGCTCTGATTAAAGAGTCGGTGGCCGAAGCTCTGGTTGACATTAATACGGGCATGAGTGCCGATCGGCTGGCAGAGGAAGTTGAGAAACGGGTCGATGAGCAATTAGCTGCTTTTAAGGCAGAAAAAGATGACGTCGAAGCAAGGGCTAAGCGCCTAGAAGAAGAGTTGGTCCACGCTCGACAAGCCATAGAGCGGGAGCGGGCGCGGGCGATTGAAGCTTCCAGCTTCACGGTCTCCGAATCTGGCCTTGTGGATCTTGAACGTCGACTTGAACGTCTTGTCGCTACCGCCATTCGACGCAATGGGGTTAATGACACTCTCGCCGATGAATTGCGGGGCATGGTTGCTCAGCTTCTGGATGATGAGCGCGACAAGATTGCTGATAACGCACGCAAGGCGCAGGCTGACACCATCGAATTGCTTGAGCGCAAAATCGCTCGTCTCTCCACCACCCTCACCGAAAGCCAAAAAGAACGCGAACGCCAGCAGCGTACCCTTGCCGCGATGGAAAAATCCGGCGGAGTTGGCCTGCGCAATGTAATGACTGCTGGTCTTGATGACGATGACCCAGAAGCAGAGCGCAAGAAGGCGCTGATGAAAGAGATTATTGAGCAGAATCGGGCAATGCGCGAGGCCTATTTAAAACAGCATGGCGAATTACCTGGGGCTCCATCGCGTGCCAGACAAACATCTCAGCCAACGGCAACAGAAGAATTAAAAGCTCCCCCCAGCGAAGACCCACTGCCGCCTGAACAGCCCCAATTGGCAGATCCCGAGGTTCCTACGGATCTCATTGATGAAGAGGAATATACCGGGCCTCCTGAGGTAGACCCCGATGATCTTCCTTGGGATGGGTCGGATTTCAGCAGCGAGATTGATGACGATTCACCGATCAAAAAGATCAGCGTGTCGGTAAGCGATGCTGCGGCTAAGGCGCCACCGTTGGCGATTCGCCGCAGCGCGTCCGATGATACTCCCGCCAGCGCCCCGATTTCAGATGAGCATGATCGCACCGCTACCGAAGTCGATTCAGATGAGGTGAATGCCTCACCCGAGATGGATCCAGACGATTTACCGTGGGAACCACCGTCTGAGGCGCCATCCTCTGAAGACGATGGCTCAACGATCAAAAAAATCAGTCCCACTGTGCATCGTGAACCACCACCACTACAGCGTCGCAGTTAACCATCCGTTAAGTGTGGCCCAGGCTCTTTGATTTCTTTAGCATTCATTCGTATTCATTCCATCCATACCCCAATCCGCAGTTATCTCACTGCGCATTAGTTAAGGAGTCACCATGGCAGATACCATTTATCTGGGCATCGACCTCGGCACCAGCCGTACCTCTATTACCACCTCTAACGGTGTTCGCGAAACCGTGTGGTCCTACGTGGGTTATCCCAAGGATCACGTGGCGAAGAAGAAAATGGGCGGACGTGATATTATTTACGGCAAGGAAGCGGTTGAAAATCGCATGTCCTTGAACCTCTTCCGTCCCCTGGCCGGTGGCTCGATTAAGGCCAAGGGTAATCAAGACACCATTGAAACCAAGAAGGCCGTCCGTGACCTCTTAGAGTACGTGGTAAGCTTGGCCAAGGCCCCCGCTGGCAGCACTATCTACTCGGTAGTGGGTGCACCGGCTGAAGCCAGCGTTGAAGGCAAGGCCGCCATCCTCGAAGCTGCCAGCAATTGCATTGACTCGGTGATTGTCTGTTCCGAGCCCTTTGCCGTGGCCTACGGCCTCGACTTCCTCGATGACACCCTGGTTATCGACATCGGTGCCGGCACCACTGACCTTTGCCGCGTGCATGGTACCATGCCGCAACCGGAAGATCAGCGCACCCACGAGGTGGCCGGTGACCGCATCGACCAAACCCTAGCCCAGTTCATTAAAGAGACTTATCCCAACGCCCAGTTCTCCATCAATATGGTGCGCTCCTTCAAGGAGAAGTACTCCAGTGTCAGCACCAAAATGGATGAAGCCCTGGTTACCATGCCGGTTGCAGGTAAGCCCACCGAATTCGATATTACCGAACTGGTGTACAAGGCTTGCTACACGATCGTGCCGCCCACCGTCGAAGCTCTGCAAGACCTGATCGCCACCTACGACCCTGAATTCCAAGCCAAGATGCGTAATAACATCCTGCTCGGTGGCGGTGGTAGTCAGATCAAGGGCCTGGGTCTCGCCATCGAGCACGCCCTGGAAGAATACGGCGGTGGTAAGGTGACCACCGTTGAAGAGGCCCAATACGCCGGTTCCAATGGTGCCCTCAAGATCGCCCTCGACATGCCCCAGGAATTCTGGAAGGAATTCCAGGGTGGCGTCCCCGCCGCTACCGAAGGCTAGTCCCAGGAAAGCGGATCCGACAATCAAAAAAATGCCCTGGGTTTTCCCAGGGCATTTTTTTGTGATCATCGTGATGGCGTGAGCGATATCCGTCTCTTTGCTTTCGCCTCCTTGCGGCCGAAGCACTCGAGGTGAGCGACGAAAGGCGACAGACAAGTGACTCTGCGATTGCAGAGGCCAATCCTGAGCGCCATGTGTCAATGGTCACTCGCCCTTCAATATTCACGGTCAATAACGACTGACGATGAAGGTTGTTACAGCCGTGATCTGCGGGTGCGCCTATAGAAAGGCGTCGTTCACGCATGTGACGATGACGGCAGTTTCATGAAGGAGTCTATGGGCAAGGCAGTCACCGCGATTTCCCTGGGTGGGTAATGAACATGGGCCATGATTGGGAATATCGCACCATGAAGGAGTCGCCATGACTGTCGTGATTACGCCCCGCCTCTCATCGCCGGCGCCCTTGCAGATCCTTGAGGGGGGGCGTCTTTTTAGCACCCTTGATCAGAGTGCGGCGCGTGCGCGATGTTTTTTTGCTGGGGATTGGGCGCCGGTGCGTGAATTTGAAGGGGCTGCTCAGACATCACTAGAACAACTGTATGGCCATGTTTTGCCTCATATTCGCGCGGCTGATATGAGCATGGTGAATCTTGAGATGCCCCTCGCCATTGATCAGCCAATTGTGAAAGATGGTCCTAACTTTGGTGGACGCCCTGAATATGCGCAGGCATTGGCTGCGGCTGGCTTTACCATTGCCGGAGTCGCCAATAACCATTTACGCGATCAAGGGGATGCAGCGGTTCTTGCCACGCTTGAGGCATGTCATGCCGCTGGCCTCAAAACAGTTGGCGGTGGAATTGGGCGCGAACAGGCGCTGGCTCCGCTGTTTATCGACCATCAGGGCCTGCGAATCGGAGTGATGGCAGCAACCGATCCCGGCGATGCGGTGGCAACCCATGAACACGGCGGTGCAGCTGACATAAATGATCCTCTGCTGCCGCTTTTGTTGCAACAGGCAAAGGCATCTTGTGACTGCTTAATCTTAAGCGTCCACGGCGGCATAGAATATAGCCCGCTGCCCCCGCCTTATTGGCGAGATCTTTTGATCTCATTGATTGCCGCCGGCGCCGATGCGGTGGTGGCCCATCACCCCCACGTCCCCCAGGGCATGAGTCTGGTCGAGCGGCCGGGCCGCGGACCAGCCCCCATTTTTTGGAGCCTTGGGAATTTTATTTTTCCGCCCCGCGCTCCGGACCATCAAAAGCCCCCATATATGCATGACGGCTATACGGTGACCCTGGGCCTGGCTCATGGGCAGGTGACGGATTTTGTACTCTGTCCCTATCACATAGATAACGGATTTGGTCTGCGTGCCCCTGATTGCGCAACATTAGATTGGTGGAGTCGATATATTATGGCTACCTCTGAAATGGTTGCTGATACAGGGCGCCATCGTGCGCTTTGGGATCAATTCGTTTTGCGGTCTTGGCGGGTTCATGCCTGTGAACGGGTGCGCGGCCTTACGGAGATGCTGTGCGCGGGCGATATCCACGGCCTGCGTCATGGTCAAAGCCACTTTAATTCGCCATCACACTTTAGCGCCTATGGTAGAGCCTGCGAATTGCTCATTGCCGGGGTGCGGGAAAATCCTGAGGAACAGCAACGTCTAGAGGCTTGGATTGAGGGTGTTTGGCCAAACTAGCGGTGTCATCCATGCCAGACTGACTCCTAGGCTAGTGCTAGTGGAATGAACCCTGAAGCAGTCTAGCTTGCACAAGCTTGAGGGCATGGCCTTTGCGGATGACCAAGGGGACTCCATAATTAGGTCATGTCTCCCGCGTCTGCGCCGTTGGATGTGCTGAAGGCCTGGCTGGGCATAAGTGACCCGCGCCAGTTGTCATCCCTATGGGCTGCCGCCGATGCCTGCCGGCGCCACTGGGTGGGGGATGCGGTACATTTGCGGGGCCTGATTGAAATCTCCAATCATTGTCGCCGCCACTGTCATTACTGCGGCTTGGCAGCAGGGCAGGAGGGGC
>REDX01000283.1 GCA_007695355.1 Planctomycetota bacterium | reverse complement strand
TTTTAGGGGCTGAGGACTTGGCGCATGAGGCCGAGTTTGGTTTCGGTTTCTCGTTCTTCGGCTTCGGGGTCAGAGCTTTCGACGATGCCGGCGCCGGCGAAGAGTCGGGCGCGACGCTGGTGCAGGATGCCGCCGCGCAGGGGCACTATGAAGTGGCAGTGCTGGGGGGTGAGCCAGCCGAGGACGCCGCTGTAGAGGCCTCGCTGCAGGCCCTCGCGGCGGCGTATGTGATCGGCGGCCAAAGTGCAGGGGAGGCCGCAGACTGCCGGGGTGGGATGCAGTTGGGCTAGCAGGTCGAAGGGGTCGCTGGCCTGTAAATCCGCTTCCAGGTCGGTCTGTAGGTGCTGTACATTGCCGAGCCGGCGCAGGGCCGGACTGGGTGGAATGTGCAGTTCGCCAACCCGGCCTTCCAGCACCCGGGCCAGGTGTTCGAGGACGAGATTGTGCTCTTTGCGTTCTTTGGTGGAGCTTAAGAGTTCCTTGGCCAGGGCCCGGTCTTGGGCGGCATCCCGGCCCCGGGGGCGAGATCCGGCGAGGGCCATGGTATGTAGGCGGCCCTGCTCCAGGCTGAAGAGGGTTTCCGGGGTGGCACCGACAAAGCTGGCCTGGCCGGGCAGGTCGTACCAATAGACGGTGGTCGAGCGATCGGCAAAGCGGCCGAGGGCGGCGAGGAGTTGGCTGGGTTCGGGGACTCGCGCCAGTTGCATGTCCACCGCCCGCGCCAGCACCACCTTGCGTAGGGCGCCGTGGTGTACCAGGGACACCGCTTCGCGCACCAGATCGGTAAAGGGTTCTGGGGAGAGGTTGCGCCAGGGATGTTCGCCGGCATCGGTCACCATCTCTGGCTGGGGTTCGGCGGCGAGGCGGGCGGCCACCGTTTGGGCATTTTCCCCCGGATCGACGGCGCAGCAGCTTATGCGCCAGCCACGGCGGCCTTCCCGCCACCAAGCGCGGGCGGGCAGAATGGCTTCGGCGCCGGGCAGCTGGGCGCCCCAGGCGCCGGGGCCGGGCGATTGGTCTTCGAAGGAAAAGGCGAGGGTAGCCAGGGGCAGGCCGCGGGGGAAATCGCCGGCGCAGCAGCAGCGTTCTCCCAGTTTGGCGAAGGCGGCGGCGAGGCGGGTGGCCCGCCCGGGCCCGCTCACCTGCAGGCGTCCGGCCGCGCCCTGGATGACTAGCCAGCGCGCACCCTGCCAGAAGAGATGGCGGGGCCGCGGCAGGCTAGCCAGGAGGGGGCCGGGTTTGGCATCCAGGCGCCAAGGCTCGGCCAGTACGGCAAAACAGCGGCAACGGCGCAGGTCGGCCAATTGGCAGGCCTGGGCTGCTACTTGTTGCCGCTGCCTTGCTGTGTCCATCCGCTTTCCGTTTTAGCGCGCCACGGCGCTTTGACGGGTTTCGCGAATGGTGGTTACCCGCACTTCGCCGGGAAAGGCCACTTCATCTTCAATCCGGCGGGCGATCGAGCGGGCCAGTTTGGGCAGGGCATCGTCGGGCAGCTTATGGCCGTCCACCAGCACCCGCACCTCGCGCCCGGCTTGGATGGCGTAAGCTTTCATTACCCCATCGAAGGCGCAGGCGATGTCTTCGATCTGTTCCAGGCGCTTAATATAGCGTTCGACATTTTCCCGCCGGGCGCCAGGTCGGGCGGCGGAAATGGCATCGGCGGCGGCGGCGAGGGTGGTGTAGGTTGATAATACCTCGTGTCCCTCGTGGTGGGCGAGGGCGGCATTGGCGACGATTTCCGACTCATTATAGCGCTTGAGGGCTTCATAGCCCAGCTCGGGATGAGATCCCTCCTGCTCGTGATCGATGGCCTTGCCAATGTCGTGTAGTAGCCCACAGCGACGGCCGAGGCGGGGGTCCAGGCCCAGGTCCGCGGCCATGGCCCCGCAGAGGAAGGAGACTTCCTGGGAGTGCTTAAGCACATTTTGCCCGTAGCTGGTACGAAACTGCAATTTACCGAGCAGCTTCAGCAGTTGCGGATGTAGGCCGGAGACCTCGCAGGTAAAGGCGGCATCCTCGCCGTATTGCAGGACATCTCGTTCCATCTCCTGCTGCACCCGGGCCATCACTTCCTCAATGCGTGCCGGGTGGATGCGGCCGTCCTCAATCAGATCAACCAGGGCCCGGCGGGCGATTTCCCGGCGCACCGGATCGAAGCAGGAGAGGGTGATTTGGCCCGGCGCATCATCGATAATCACATCGACGCCGCTGGCCTGGGAGAAGGCGCGGATATTGCGACCTTCTTTGCCAATGATCCGCCCCTTCATTTCCTCATCGGGGATGAGGACTTTGGCGGTGGTGGTCTCGGCGGTGTGCTCGGCGGCGTAGCGCTGGATGGCGCGGGACACCAGTTCCCGGGCCTTGACCTTGGCATCTTCTTCGGCCTCTTTGACGCGCCGGTTAATCAGGCGGCCTTGCTCTTCTTGCAGTTCTTTGTCTAGCTCTGCAAGCAAGCGCTGTTGCGCCTCCTCGCGGCTGAGCCCAGCTACTTCGGCCAGCTTATCGGCAATCCCCCGGCGTTCATCAGCCAGGCCCTGACGTTCGGTCTCGAGGTGATCTCGGGCGGCGCTAAGCTCATCTTCCCGCTCCTTGAGTTGGGCGGTCTTGCGATCGAGGGTGGCCAGTTTTTCGTCAAAGGCCCGGTCGCGGGTGGCGAGGGCATCTTCGCGCTGGGACAGCTTTTCTTCGAGGCGGGCTAAGCGGCCTTCTAGGCGCTCTAACTGCTGACGCTCGTCGCGCAGTTTGCCGCGCTCGTCATCCAGGGAGTGGCTTAGCTTCTGGCGCTCGGCCTCAAGGCTCTGGGCGGCTGATTGCTCGGCCTGGCGCTGTGCCTCTTGTTGTAGCCCTACTCGTTCGATGGCGAGGGCTGCTCGCTCCTTGGCAAGCAGGGCTTCGATTTGGTGCTGATGCCGCTTTGCGGCCAGCGCCAAAGCGATGCCAATACCCACAGCAACCCCAATGATGGGGCCGATAATCATGATAAAATATTCCATATCCTGCGCTCCTCGTTGTTGAACGAGGACGCTCCAACCGGCTCGCAAAACAGCCTAAGCTGAGTTTTTAAAGTTGCTTAGGTCTATTGGCCCAGGGCCGAAACGCCGATCATGACTCCCTTCTTTTGGCGTGAATGAATAAGTATGCGGTATGCCTGTGTTCGAGAATTCGGGTTGAGAACGTCCAATGTGAATGGTGAGGTCACCACGCTGTCTACGGACCACCGTGGCTGCATGCTGGCCCAGGCCTGCATGCCCTCACCCTTCCAGTCTAAGGGAACAATCGGCCCCTGTCAAACCACCCAGGTGGGTCCTGCATGGAGGTTACTGCCACATCCCGTCGTCGGACTGGGTGATGCTTTGGGAAAATGCCAGCTTGCGCCGCCGCCGGGCAGACCTGTTGCATCCCATGGCTGTGGGCAGGATTGGCCGGGGAGATGGGCGATCTCCAAGCTGCCCCCTCTAGCACCCTACGGTTGGCGTGGCATGCTGCCATCATGCAGTTGGATGCCGAACTCTATCGCCTGCGTTGGCGCACTGCCATGCTCTCGCTGGCGGTTGGCGTTGGCATGCTGCTGCTCAAGGGTGGGGCCTACCTGCATACCGGTTCGGTTGCCATCCTTTCCGATGCCATGGAATCGGTGGTCCATGTGGTGGGTACCCTAGCCATGGTGTGGTCGATGAAAGTCATCCTCGAGCCGGCTGATGATCGCCATCCCTACGGCCATGGCCGGATCGAGCACTTCTCGGTGGGTTTTGAGGGGGGGATGGTGGCCCTGGCGGGCTTGGCCATTATCTGGGTGACCAGCGAAAAGCTGTGGCAGGGCTATGAACCCACCGCCTTTGGTTGGGGCTTGGTGGCAATGATCGCCGCGGCCGTCATTAATTTGGCCCTGGGTTTGTATTTGCGCCGGGTTGCCCGGCGGGCGCGTTCGCCGATTCTTGATGCTGACGCTACCCATGTCCTTTCCGATGTCTGGACTTCGGCCGGCGTAGCCCTTGGCTTAGTGGCGGTGTGGCTGAGCGGTTGGGTGCTGCTCGATGCCCTTATCGCCTATGCGGTTGCCCTCTACATTCTCTATGAAGGTTCGAAGCTGGTGCGCGGGGCCTTTGCCGGCCTCCTTGACGAGGCCGATGTGAATGTCCTAAGCGAGGTGGTGGCGGTGCTTAATGAACAGCGGCACGCCGATTGGATTGATATCCACAGTCTGCGCTGTCGCCGCCATGGCGACGATGTGCATATCGATTTTCACCTGGTGGTGCCCGGGGATCGCCAGGTGCGGCAGATGCACGATCAACTGGATGTTCTCGAGGAGGAGGTGCTGGCCCGCCTCCAGGGAGAGGGGTCGCTTTTGGTGCACCTCGATTACCCGGCCCCTGAATTGACCGAGGATCAGTTGCGACAAATCTATCCGAGTTATGGTAAGCCTTTTGAAGTTGCTGTCTGTAGTCGTTTAACCAACGATGCGGCACCCAGTGAACTGGGCAGCGAGCTGGCCGACGGGCCACCCGCGGACACCGCCACCTAAGCCAGCACTATCGGCGATGGAACCTCACTGGAGGCAGCGCATGCATGCAGAAGATTTAATCGACCTCAACTATTTAGCCGAAGTCGAGGAAGAGTGCGAGCACGACCGTGAATTGCTGCGGGAATATCTGGATCTCCTACGCGCCATGGCCGAGCAAGAGCGCGCGGCCATCGAGCACGGTGCCAGCAGTGGTGATCGTCCCAGCGTGGTTGCCGCCGCTCACCGCCTGAAAGGTGGCGCCGCCAATGTCGCCTGCCGTCGCCTTTCCCGCGCCTGTGCGGCCATCGAAGCAAATCCCGCATCCGCGGCAGCAATGCTGCCGGAGGTGTCGCAAGCACTTGCAGAGAGCTTGCGCTTTCTAGAGCAGCGCTGGAGTGATGGGGATCAGGCGATCACTGATTGACGGTCGCCGATTGGCGATGGCCGGTTGTCGGTCGCGGCAATCCCTGTAATCGCCATCGATCGGCGTAGGGGTTGCACCCGGATGGTGGCAGGCCACTTGCGGTTGTCATGGCCTCTGCTGGCATCAGCATGCCCATATGTCCACCAGCCGTCGTATAGCCCTTGGCTCCCAATACTACATTAATAAGGACAGCACGGTTCTCGAGGTGCGGCAGGGAATAGCGGAGATGGCGGCCCAGGGGCTGCGCCTGGTGCGCATCTTCGCCATCTGGGATCATCTCGAGCCGGCGCCGGGGCAGTACCACTGGGAAGTCTATGATGCCCTCTTCGATGCTGCTGCAGAAGCTGGCCTGGGGGTGGTGCCCACCCTCTTCGCGGTCTCGCCGCCGGGCTGGATGGGCATCAGCGATGATTCCCAGGCCCTCGGCCCTTTAGAGGATCCCGATTACTGGCGCCAAGCCCTCGATCATCTGCGGCGGGTGGTGGAACATTGGCGCGATCACCCCGCCCTGCACTCGTGGATTCTCTGGAACGAGCCCAGTCGGGTGCCGCCTTCAAGTCCCTTGGTGAGTGAGCGCTGGCAGCATTTTCTGCAGCAGCGCTATGGCAGTTTAGAGGCTTTAAATGCCAACCGTTACCGCCAGGTGAGCGAATGGTCGAAGTTAAGCGATTTTACTGCGACGAATGCTTCTGCCTTCCGCGGCTATGCCCAGGAATTAGATCGCCTGCGTTTCTGCGTTGACGAATTGCAGCATTGGTTGCATGACTTGGCAGCGGCGGTGCGCGCCCTCGATGCTCGGCATCCCATCCACGTCAATCCCCATAATGTTGGGCAAAGTGTTTTGGCCGCCGGGCAGTCCGTGTGGCGGGAAGGCGAGCTGGTGGACTTTATTGGCGTCAGCGCCCATCCGCCCTGGCATGCCACCCGCTTTCCCGCCTGGCGCGTCCCCCACGCGGTGGAATTCTTTGCTGATATTGCAGCCAGCGCCAGCTGCGACGATGACGGCCGTTTTTGGGTGAGCGAGCTCCAGGGTGGCCCGACTATTTTCAGCGCCGAGCATCCCTCCGGGCCCAGTCCCAGGGAAATCAAACAGTGGCTACAGCAGTCTTTGGCCGGCGGCGCCGAGGCGGTGCTCTTCTGGTGCTATAACCAGCGCAATGGTGGCTATGAAGTGGGCGAATGGGGCCTGCGTGGCCTCGATGGCCGGCCCAGCGAACGGCTGGCGGCGGTGGCAGAAGTAGCCCAATTTATCGAGGCCCAGCAGCCCCTCTTGGCCGCTGCCCAGCCCTGGCCCGCCAGCGTGGCGATCCTCCACAGCGAGGATTCCGAGCGCCTGGCCCTACTCGCCGGCCGCGGCGACGCCCCCCAGGACGGGCGCAATCGCAATGGCCACTGGGATGCCATCGCTGGGGCCTGGCTGATTGCCCGTGATCTCGGTCATGAGGTGCAGATCATTGATGAGGATCGTTGGTGTGCCGGCGAGGAACCGGCCTCCTCGGTGCGCAGCATTCTGGTGCCCGCCGCCCATGCCCTACGCGCCGAGACCCTGGGCCGCTTGCAGGCCTTTGCCATGGCGGGGGGCCAGGTCATTGCCGATGGCCTAGTGGGCTGGAATACGGCCGATGGCCGTTTGGCCGATGACCAGGGCCTGGCCAGCTGCTTTGGCGTTCGCCTCCACGACCTGCGCGGCCTGCGCCCCGATCTCCCCGCGCCCAGCTGCAGCCGCCTGGACAATGACGGCCCGGCGGATAACGGTGGCGGGCGCCTGCACGGGCTGCTCTTCACCGCCCATCTCCAGCCCTGCAGCGAGACGGTAGAGATTCTCGCCCATTGGCCCCATGCTGCGCCGGCGATCAGCCGCCAGGCCCAGGGGGAGGGCTGCTTCGTGCGCCTTGGCACCCTGGTCTTCGCCCAATATCTGGCCTGGGATGCCGAGAACACGCGCTGTCAGGACTTGCGCCAAGCGCTGCAGCAGATCCTGCCGGCGCCGGTGGCGCCGCTGCAGCTGGCAGCGCCGGCGCCGCCCTGGTGGCTGCGCCGCCTGCAGACCCCGGAGGGCTGCCTTGCCCTGCTGGTCAATCATGGCCTCGCGGGCGCGGTCGAGCTATGCGCCGCCGCCGGCAGCAGGATCGCAGACCTCTGCAACCATAGTGAAGCGACGATTCCAGCAGATGGGCGCATCTCCTACCATCTGCAGGCCGGCGAGTGTCGCTGGTTGCTTCTCCAGCAGGCTACTGCAGCCAGAGATGCCTGAATGCGCGATGAAGGATAGGCCATGAGCGATAGCGATGACACCCTCTGGAATGGCCTGCAACTTGGCCATGAGTACCAAGTCCAGCTGAGCAATGGCAGCTGGGTGCAGGGCCGCCTTTGCGCCCGCCATGCCGACTGGCTGGAATTACAGCAGGAGGCGGGACATTACGCGGTGGCGCGTTCTGCCATTGCCCTGCTCATCCTTGCCGGCCGCTTTGATGCTCCCCCGGCCAAGGCCCCCGCCCGGCCCCGGGTGGCGGGGCGGGGGCCGGCGGAAAAATCCCCGGTTCCCGATGCCGATATTCTGCGCCGGGTGTGCTCGGGAATTCTGGATGGCATTGAAGGCCCGGAGCTGCGGGCCATGTCGGGCCTCGGCGCCGGGGAATTAGCCCGCCTACGCCAGGCCTTCGAATGCGCCCGCGGCAATCTCATGAGTGAAGACATCCCGCCGGCGGCCCGCGCCTGGGTCGAACCCATCCGCCGCGCCCTTGGCGGTTGAAGCCCTAGCCCCGGTCCTGATCGGAGATTCGCCATGACCTCGTCCCTCCCCCCCGGTGCCCATTGGATTGAAGACCTTTTGCGCCGGGCCATCGCCGTCGGGGCCTCGGACCTGGTACTGGAGCCCGACGATGGCGGCGGCTGGGCAGCCATCCAGCGCCATGATGGCTGGCGCAGTCAGCTCAGTCAGATTACGGCGGCGGAGGGGGGCGCCGCCCTTGCCCGCCTTAAGGCCCTGGCTCAGCTCCCCGCCTATATTAGCGATGAGCCCCAGGACGGCAGCTTTGATGCCACCCCCTTTGGCCGCCAGGGGCGAATTCGCCTGGCGGTGCTGCCCACCGTGCGCGGGCAGCGCCTCGCCCTGCGCCTGCCCGCCCTGCCGGCGGTGCCCGCCCTCGATCACCTCGGTCTTGAGCCGGCGGCGGTGGCTGGCCTGCGTCAGGTCCTGCGGCAGCCCGATGGTTTGCTGCTGGTCAGCGGCCCTTCAGGTGCCGGCAAAACCACCACCCTGCACGCTCTGCTTCAGGAAATCACCGAGATCTGGCCCGAGCGCTGCGTCATTGCCATCGAAGATCCGGTTGAGCGCCGCCTGCCGGGGGTGGTGCATGTGGCGGTGCAGGAGTCCCGCGGCCTGGGCCCGGAGGCCTGCCTGCGCGCCGCCCTGCGCCAGGATGCGGATGTGGTGGTGGTGGGCGAAGTGCGCGATGGCCACACCGCCCGTGCCTGCGTCCAGGCCGGCCTCTCTGGCCATTTGGTGCTGGCCAGCATCCACGCCCCCCGGGCCCGCGAAGTGGTGCCCCGTCTCTTTGAAATGGGCGTGGATCCAGACCTTTTGCTGCCGGCCCTGCGCGGCGTCCTGGCCCAGCGCCTGCTGCGCCGCAGCGGCGGCCTGGCCGGCCGCCACCTGGTGGCTGACTGGATCGCGGTTGACGACGAAGCTCGCAGCAATTGGCGCCACCGCCAGCCCGCCGCCATCGCTCTTAACACCTGCATGGACCACAGCGCCGCCGCCCTCATCGCCAGTGGCCAAACCGAAGCCCAAGAAGTCGAACGGGTGCTCGGCAGCCCACCGCCGGGCTGACGGGAGGGGCATTCACCCCCTTAGATAAATAGACCTGCGCTGCTTTCGGTAGCGCCCATTGACGGCCCAGGGTGGGGTCCCAGTATCTTAGTATGCCCGCCCTTGCCAGCCCGGTGTTGCCCCTGTCATCTCAACCCGTCGGGGTTGGCTAATGGCTTGGGGTTGGTGGTTTTCGCGGCGGGCTTCGGCGATGGCGCTGCTCTCGGCCTGTGCCCTGGCCCTGCGCCAGGGCGAGGATGCGCCGCGGATACTGCGCAGCCTCAGCGAGGATGATCGCCGGCTCAAGGCCTTGGCGGCGCCGCTGCTGGCGGATCTCGACGCGGGGCGGGCGATGAGCCAGGCCCTCTTTCGGCGGGGCTTCATTAGCGCGGCCGAGCGCGGTTTATTAGCGGAGGCCGAGGCGGTGGGCGCCCTGGCTGAGGTGCTGCCCCTTTTGGTCGAGCAGCGGCAGATTCCCCAGCTCTCCATGGGCCTATGGCAGCACTTCCCCTTTTGGATTGCCTTGGCGGTGGTTGGCGGCGGGATTTGGTCGCACCTGCTCATTGAGATGGTGGGGGTGAATGCTTTCCGTCACATCTTTTATGAACTCGCCATTGATATGCCATTGCTGTCAACTTTAGCCCTGCAATTACCCCCCGCCCATGGCTGGTTGGTGGGGGCCTTGGTTTTGACCGCGGTGGTTCTTCTGCGCTGGCTGCTGCGGCTGATTCCGGGCTATGGCAGCCTGCGGGTGCTGTGGGGGGTGGGGCTCGAGCGGCCACGCCTGCAGCGCGAACTGCTGGTATGGGCGCGGCTGCAGCAGCGGGCCCAGCAGCACGGCGTTCCCTTTGCGCCGCAGCTCTGGCGCTCCTCATGGCGCCGCTACCGCCTCGCCCTGCGCTGCTCTAGCCGCTGGCCCGCCGCCGCCGGACCAGCCCTGCGCAATCTGGATCCCAGCGATCTCATAGGGCGGCTGCAGGCCATTGGTCTGCTGCCCGCTGGCCGCGCGGTTGAGGATCCGGCGCTGTGGGAGCGGGTAATCCGCGCCGCAGTGGATGAGCAGGCGACCCATTACGGACGTTTGCGCCCCTACCTCTTTCTGGTCCTGGTCTCCTTGGCCCTGGGAGCCTTTTTTGAAGTGGTCGTTCGTCCAATTATCGAGGCGGTCAGCTAGCTATGAGCGCCGTACTATCCTCCGAAATCCTCTGCGCCTATGCCCTTCCCCTCTTGGTTTGGGTGCTGATAACTGCAGTTTTCCTCCGTATCGGAGTAGGATTTTTCGCCCTCTCCTGGTTCCCCTCGTCGTGGATTGTTGGTGGATACGATCCTTTGAGTTGTCGTTTATTGGCGGCTCGCTTGGCCAGCTGTCTGGGTGCTCAGGAGCCCCTGGAAAGTTTGCGCGCCTACGCTCAGTTACAACTGGATGGCCCCAGTCGCCGCCGCCTGGGCCGCTTTCTGCGCTCATTGCAGGGCCATGGTGAGATTTCCCGCGCCTTGACGGAAAGCCGGCTTTTGCCCCGGCCCCAGCGGCAGCTGCTCTGCCAATTGCCGACCGGCCAGCCGCAGCTCATGCAGCGGGCCCTAGAGCGCTATGCTTTGCAGTCCGATCGCCAATTGCAGCAGGGGCCGATGCCGGCGGCGGTGGCGATGGTGGTGATTCTTATCTCTTGGCTCTCCGTATTCCTGGCCTTTCTCTTTGCGGTTATGGTTCCTCGATTTGAGCAAATATTTTTTGAATTAGGGCTTGAATTACCGGCGCTCACCAAAGGGGTGCTCTTGTTTGGGCGTGGTTTAGAGGCTTTGGCACCCTGGTGGATACTGGTCCTGCTGGTGATATTCCTGGTGAACCTGCTGCCGCGGGCAGTGAGTATGTGGTGGCATGCCTGGCAGCCGGGCCGTCGCGCCTTGGATCGGGCCTGGCTGCTCCTTGATGGCTTGGCCCTTTCCTTGCCCGAACAGCGCTTGGCCGCAGTGTTGGGCTATGGATCGGGCGAGGCTGGCTCGGCCAGTCTGGCGAGTTTGGCCAGCGCCTGCGGTCTGCAGCCAGCGCCTCCGGCAGATCTAGCGCGGCAGGTGCATGAAGCCGAGGAACGCTATCAGCTGCGCCTGCAGCTGGTGCAGATGACCCTGGCCCTGCTCCTGTGGATGCTGGCGGCGGTGGTGGTGGGGCTGATTGTCGCCGCCCTCTTTGTACCCCTGGTGGAGATGATGCGTGCCTTGTCCTAATTGGCGCCCCCGTGGCCCTGCCCCTTATGCACATTCCCGCGCTGGCGTGATTGCCCTGGTGGAAATCTGTGCTGCCAGCGGCCTGATTGCCATTGCCCTGGCGCTCAGCACCCAGGTAGTTCGTAACGAGCAGCGCTGGCGGCAGGGCCAGGCCGCTGCCGCTGAGCTGACGCGGGTGGAAGATCAACTCTGGCAGCTGGCCCAGGGCCTGGGTGAAGACCCGCCGGAACTCCAGCGCCAGCCCCTGCAGGGGGGCTATGAGCAGATCGCCCTGCCCCTCCCCGGTGGCCGCCTCCTCTATGCCCTGCGGCCCCTCAAGTCGCGGGCGGAAGGAGGGCAGCCATGAGGCAGCGGGGTGTTTCCATGTGGGAGACCATGGCCATGGTCTCCCTCTTTCTGGTGCTGGCTGCGGTCTTGATACCGCTGACCACCAGCCTTTTAGGGGCGGGGCGGCGGCAGACCGCCGATCCGGGCACCAGCGTGGATCGGGCCGCCTGGGAATGGCGCCGCCATGGTGACCGCAGTTGGCAGCTGGACGGCGATGCCCTGATCCTCGGCGGCGCGCGCCTGCAAAGTCTCGAGTCGGGCATCGCCTTGGATGGGGAGCTGCGCCTGCGCAATGCCCGCCTGGACTGGCAGCGCCTAGAGGGCCAAGGCCTGCGGGTGCAGCTGCAGGCGGAAGAACGCCCTCCCTTAATCTGGCATCACAGCCCCGCCGCCGAGGCGGCCAAGGCGGAGGCCCCCTAATGCAGCGTCGTGGCAGCGTATTGATTTGGAGCCTCCTGGTGGTGATCCTGGCGGGCATGGTAATCCACGGCGCGGTGCAGCGCTGGCACGAGCAGCAGCGCTGGTTGCAGCAGCGCCGGGACCTGGCCCAGGCCCGCATCTACGCCCTCAGCGCCCGTCACCTGCCCGCCGCCAGCCAGCATGAAATCCACCATGCGCAAGGCCGTTGGATCCTGAGCCACCGGGCCGATGGTCGCTTGCTGGCCTGGAATGAAGAGGGTCAGGGCTGGTGGCTGCGCTGGCAGGAGGGGATGGTGATCGAGGAAGGGGCGGTGCGAGAGGAGGAGCCCTGGCCCATTACCGCCGCGCATCCGGGGGCGCAGCCATGAGCCCTCATCCGCAGCATCTCCTCTCCTGCCTCGCAGAGGCCATGCAGCAGCGCCGGGATCTGGTGCAGGCCCTGCGCGAGAGCGGCATTGCCGGGGCCGGACCGCTGGCCGATCAACTCGCCGCCGGGCGTCCTTTAGACCAGGCCCTAGCCGAGGTTCTGCCGGCGGATTTGGCCCGCGCCTTCGCCGGTCCCCATCCCGACCCGGCGGCCACCGCAGCCTTATTGGGGGACTGGGTCTACCAGCGCCGCAAAAATTTGCGCGAGCTTCAGCACGCCCTGCTCTACCCGCTGGTAAGCTTTGCTTTGCTCTTGCTGGGCCTCGGCGTGATTATCGTCCTGGGTGTGGTGCAGCCCCCGTGGTTGCTGCTGAGCTTGGTGGTTCTGCTGGCCCTTGCCGGGGGCCTCTGCCTGCCCTGGTGGGCCCAGGGCGGTGGCGCCCAGCCCAACCGCCATCAGCGCCAGGCCGAAGCCTGGGCCAGCACCGCCCTCCTGCTCTCCTGGCGGGCCGATGAACAGATGGCAGAACGCTGGTTTGGCCCCCAGGTGGCGCGGCTACTCCAACACTGCGGTGGCTTGCAGGGGGCCAGCGAACACTGCCGGACCATGGCTGCCTACTATCACCAGGCTTCGGCTCGTCACCTGCGATACTGGGCCTTACTCAGCGCCTGTTGGATCCACTGCTGCGGCGCCGCCCTGGCGATTGCGGTGGCGGTGACCACCTGGCAGGCGATGTACGATCAGCCCTGGTAGTGGGATTGCCCGATTTTCTGAAACCAAGCGGGGGCTTCGGCGCCATTGGCCCAGCAGCGCAGGAGGCCGTGTTCCAGGCCCTTAACTGCCAGGCCGCTGCCGCCGCGCATGGGAACTTCGCCCACCAGTTCTGCCGGCGCTTCGCCGGCGGGACTTGGGCCCTGATCATGCGGGCGCTGTAAGGCTTCGACCAGGCCCAGGTGAACGCTGGCGCAGTTGACATCGCAGGGAATTGGCGTGCCTTCGCGCAGGGCGAGGACGCAGTGGCGGAGTTTGTGGTGGGGATGGGCTTCGGGATCGCCGTAGACCCGGGCGCTGCCCTGGCGCGGCTGGAAAATAAAGCCCCCGGCCTCGGGGCGGTAATCGAGAAGTCCTTCGCTAAAGCGGCCGCGCATCAGCGGCGCCCATTCCACCGCCACCGCGTGGCTGGCGCAGTGGCGAATGTGGGTATCGCCAACCATGACATCGACCACCGCGCTATCGCAGGTATCGATGGCATTGACCCGGCCCAGGGCCGCCTGCATCCGATCCGGCGCCGCCGCCGCGCCATCGGCGCCGAGGAGGAAGAGATGATGGTGGAGATGGTGGGCGGTGGCATTGCTGAGGATGGAATCGCCAAGCCAACGCCCATCCAACCAGGCGCGCCCAGCCCATTGATTGCGCTGATAGTAGCTATGCGCGCGGGCCCAGAGGACGCAGGAGGCTAACTCTTCGGGCCGGCCCAGGCGCCCGGCGGCAATATCGGCTTTGAGCTGCAGCACTGCTGGACTGTAGGACCACTGAAAGCCAATGGCGCACCAGCGATCATACTGGCGGGCAGCCGCCGCCATCGCCTGGGCGTCTTCAAGATTGCCGGCGGCGGGCTTTTCGCAGAGCACGTGGGCACCCTGGGCCATGGCGCTGATGGCATGGGTGGCGTGGAGGTGGATGGGTGAGGCGATAACCACCAGCTCTGGCCGATGGCGGGCCAGGGCCTGATCGAGATCGGCTTCGGCTTTGAGGCCGGCTTCGGCCAGGACTTCAGCGCCGGCCCCCCGCGGTGCGGGATCAACCCCGGCCACCACCTGCACCAAGCCCTCGGCCTGGAGATCCAGCAGCCCGCGCAGAATAAAGGCCCCATAACCACCGCAGCCAACCTGAAGAACCCGTACCGCTGTTGTTTGCATGGCCATGATCCTCTCGCCTATGGGCCACGACTCAAGGGCGCAGGGATGAAGCAGCTCAGGCTGGCGCAGAGCTCTCCGGTCCGCGGGCCCAAACGCCCCGAATGGGGTGTTGGGGCTCAAAGCGGGCATGCCTGGCGTAGGGCTTCCTGGGTTGCTTTATCGCCGCAATCGCCGCAATCTCCCAGGTTCAGGCGGAGCTTAGTGATCGAGGCGGATGCGGGTGGTGGGCATATCGGGCAGGGCCTTGAGGAACCAGCGGCCGTACTGCTTAGTAAGGATGCGGGGATCCAGGATGACCACGGTGCCGGAATCGGTGGCGGTGCGGATGAGGCGGCCGACGCCCTGTTTGAGGCGGAGGATGGCCTCGGGAACCGAGCGCTCCATAAAGGGATTGCCGCCTTGGCGCTTAATTTCCTGGTGCCGGGCTTCGATCAGGGGATGGCCTGGGGTTTCGAAGGGGAGTTTGACAATAATGACATTCTGCAGGGCCTCGCCCTGGACATCCACACCTTCCCAGAAGGAGGTGGTGCCAAAGAGAATGCCATTGCCGCTCGCCTTGAAGATATCGAGCATTTGCGAGCGGCCCATGCGCCCGCCCTGCTTAACCACCAAGCGCGAGCGCCGGGTGAGCCGCTCGCTAATCCGCTCATAGACCTGGTCCATTTGCCGGTAGCTGGTGAAGAGGATAAAGGTGCCGCCCAGACTCTGGTCGAGGTAATCGCCGAGCCACTGCGCCACCGCTCGCACGTAGAGTTCGCTATTGGGGTCAATGAAGGTTTCATTGAGCAGCAGCCGTGCTTGGCGCTGATAATCAAAGGGGCTATCGAGGCGCTTGCAGAGGGCCTCGTCCAGGCCCAGGCGCTTGCGCAGGAAGAGGAAGCGATCGGAGTCGTCGGCGGCCAGGGTGGCCGAGGTGAGGATGACGGTGCCGGTGGGCTCCCACAGGCGCTCGCGCAGGAGTTCTGCCACCGAGAGGGGATTAGCGGTGAGGCTGATCGCCCCGCGATCGCTTAGGGGCACGGTGCAATAATAAATATAGCGTTCGAGTTGCTGGCCGATGAGGGAGCGCAGACTGCCGGCGAAACCATTGGCGCGATCGGCCTGGGCCTTGAGTTCATTGGCGCTGTCGGCGCTGTCCGCCGCCTCGGCGGCCACGCGCAGGATTTTCGCCAATTCATCAAGGGCCGGGGAGAGGGAGTTTTCCACCACATCGGGGACGTGGATGCGCTGCACCGCCTCTTCGCCAGCCTTAATCGCATAGGCGGCGACATCCCGCCATAGGCGATCGGCGGCACTGCGGGTGAGGTTCACCAGTTCGCGGGTGCTGCCCAGGGGATGATCGGCCACCAGGCCCTTGCCCTTGCTGGACCAGAGGGCGTCGAGGAACCAGCGGATTTGGGCATCGCTGATGCTCATGCCGAGATGGTCGGTGGCGATGTCTTCGAGGCTGTGTGCTTCGTCAAAAATCACCACATCGTGGGCGGGCAAAATGCCGGCGTGCTCATCGCGCAGGGAGAGATCGCTGAAATAGAGGTGATGGTTGACGACGAGGATATCGGCATCCTCAATCTCTTTGCGCGCCCGGTAAAAAAAGCATTCATCAAAGCGGGGGCAGCGCCGGCCCTGGCAATTATTGGCATCGGAGACTACCTGGCGCCACACCGCGGGGTGGGGGTCATAGCCGAGATCAGCCCGGTCACCCACATCGGTATGCGTTGCCCAGGAGGCAATTTCTTGCATCTCCGCCGCCTGTTCGCGGCTATCGAAGAGGGCCTGCTGGCCGCTGGCGGCATGGCTGAGGCGGCGCAGGCTAATGTAGTTTTGCCGGCCTTTGACCAGCACCGCCTTAAGTCCGGGCAGCACCTTTTGCAGGGTGGGGATATCCTTATTGATCAGCTGTTCCTGCAGGGCGATGGTGCCGGTGGAGATTACCACCTTGCGCTTTTGGCGCATGGCATGCAGGGCCGCCGGCACCAGATAAGCCAGGCTTTTGCCGACTCCGGTGGGCGCTTCGATCACTGCATGCTTGCCTTCAGCAATCGCTTGGCTAACCACATTGGACATGGTGAGCTGCTGCGGCCGGTGCTCATAGCCGGGCAGTTCCTTGGCCAAAAGGCCATCGGGGCCGAGAATGGGGGCGCTGTCGTGGCAAACTGTCACGAGCCAAACCATAGGGTCAAAATTGACAAGGCAATCGCAGTTTCCCCAGGTTCCGCCCCGTTCCCGGAAAAAAGCTTGTCACCAGTTACCGACCTGCGGATCACCTACGGCCTCGCATTATAGTCAACTGATCCTTGTCCCGGAGGCTTTACAGCCATGATGGATGGTACTTATGCGTCCCCGCTCGTCCCTGCTTGCCCTCCTCCTCAACTGCAGCCTGGCCATAAGCCTGGCCTGCAGTTGGTCCCAGGCTGAGGTTTCGTGGTGGCTATCGGTGTCGGGGAATGGCTACGCCATCGTCGCCGGGAGCTATCATACCAAGCCTGAAAATGGCACCGATTTCGGCGATGCTGCCGTCGGTGGGGCCGCCGTAGAGCGAGCCTTTGTGCTGCGTAATACCACCAATCGCACCCTCTATTTGGCGGCCAATCCCTCCTGGTCCACCGATGGCGCCCATGCCGAAGACTTCCGCGTGGTGGGAAATCTACCCAGCAGCCTAGTTCCCGGGGCGAGCCATCAATTCACCGTGCGCTTTCGGCCTTCGGCCCTGGGCACCCGCACCACCATGCTGCGCATTCCCCATGCCTTGAGTCCCCAGGGGCCCTGGCGCAGCTTTGATTTTCGCCTCCAGGGCCGGGGCGTGAGTTCGGGAACCCTGATGGTGCAGGCCAGCGCCAGCAAGCAAACCATCGCCCATGGCTCCATGCCCCTCGATGATGATGGCGCCACCGACCTCGGCGCGGTGATTGGGCCCGGCGACTCCCTCAGCCTCGATCTCATCCTGCGAAATGGCGCTGAGGGCGGGCTGCTGCAGTTGGACAAGGTCCAACTCATGGGCCCCCATGCCGGGGATTTTTCCTTTTCTGATCTGCCGCCCGGCTCCCTGCTAGATAGCGGTGGCCAGGCCCTGCGCATTGTTTTCCGGCCCCAAGACCAGCGCCCCGGCCAGCGCCAAGCAGTCGTCGCCATCCACACCTCGGATGCCGCCAAACCGGTCTATCTCTTCGTCATCTACGCCACCGTGTTACCGGCATCGGATGCCTAGGCAGTTCCAGCTGGCGAACCGCGACCATCTGGGCCGGCCTGACAGCTAGCCGCCGCCCAGGACACTCCGGTCGTCCATCCCTTGCCCTCATCGCCAAGCTGGCATACTCCTCCATTCAACCGGACGACTGGCGCACAGGCGCCCCTGGCCAAGGGGGCGCGGGCGGGGAACCGCAGGGGAGTCCGGGGTTTTTCCTGTCGCGCGCCTGGGCACTGTCGCTGGCTTACCGCCCGCGTTCAGCCAACCGATCTCCCCACCGGAGCCCGTCATGACCCTCGCCTCTGCCCATCCCAACCACACAGCCCCTGCCACCCTGGCGCTAAGCGATCCTGAAATTGCCGCCATTGTTCAGGCGGAGTTTGATCGTCAGCAGCACACCATCGAGTTGATCGCCTCGGAAAACATTGTTTCCACGGCAGTCATGGAAACCCAGGGCTCGGTGCTCACCAATAAGTACGCCGAAGGCTATCCTGGGCGCCGCTATTATGGTGGCTGCGAAGAGGTGGATAAGGCCGAAGAGCTGGCCAAGAGCCGCGCCCAGGCCCTCTTCAAAACCGACTATTTCGTCAATGTCCAGCCCCACTCCGGCTCCCAGGCCAATATGGCGGTCTATATGGCTGCCGGCCTGCAGAAGGGCGATCGGGTACTGGGCATGAGTCTCGATCACGGCGGCCATCTCACCCATGGTTATAAGCTTAACTTCTCGGGTCTTGACTATGACATTGCTAGCTACGGCGTGGAAGAGGACGGCGGCACCATCGATTATGACAAGCTGGCCCAGCAGGCGCGGGATTTCCGGCCCAAACTGATGATCGCCGGTGCTAGCAATTATTCCCGCACCCTCGATTTCCCCCGCTTTGCCGCCATTGCCGAAGAGGTGGGCGCCCTGCTCTTGGTGGATATGGCCCATATCGCTGGGTTGGTTGCCGCTGGCGTTCATCCCTCCCCCTTCGGCCATGCTGATTTCGTGACCACCACCACCCATAAAACCCTGCGCGGTCCCCGCGGTGGTATGATCTTCTCCCGCTCTCTTGAGCACCAGAAGAAGGTCAATAGCCGCGTCTTTCCGGGCATTCAGGGTGGGCCGCTGATGCATGTGATCGCCGCCAAGGCGGTGGCCTTTGCCGAAGATGCGCGCCCCGAATTCGTCGAATACATGACCCGGGTGCGCGATAGCGCCCGCGCCATGGCGGAAACCTTCATTGGCCGCGGCTGGAAGGTGGTGTCCGGTGGCACCGACAATCACCTCCTATCGCTGAATGTCTGGAGTCAGGGCGTTACCGGCAAAGAGGCCGAAGACCTCCTCGGTGAGGTGGGAATTACGGTGAATAAAAACCTTATTCCCTTCGACACCCAGGCCGCCCAGGTGGGCTCGGGCATTCGCATTGGCACCCCCGCCATCTGCTCCCGCGGATTCGGCGTTGAGGAGGCCAAGCAGGTGGCCGATTTCATCGACCGCGCCCTTAAGGGCCGGAAAGACCCTGCTGCCTTGGCTCAGGTCAAAGCCGAAGCCCGCGCCCTCTGCGAGCGCTTCCCCATCTACCGCTAAGGGCCCAGGCGGCGTCGGCCGCCATCGACAACCGATGACCGATGAAAAGCGAGTGGCGACCAATGCCCCTCGCTTTAGAGCATGAAGATGAGGCTAGTAATAGACGGTTAGCCGAGGGCCTCGCGACCAATCGCAGCGAGGGGGCCGCTGGCGATCTGCCATACCCCACGCAGCATGTGTGGACTAGAGAAGCTGAGACAAGATTCACCGCTGGCGGCCAGCACCAGGCAGCCACCTTCGCCACCGACCTCGGTCACTTCCTCGAGGCAGGCGGCTGCGGCAATGGGCGCTGTCTCCACCCCTAGGCTCATGCGATCGTGGAGGTGGCGGGCGCTAGCGCAGGCCATAAAGGCCTCGCCCTTGCCGGTGGTGGAGATGGCGCAGCAGCGGTCATCGGCCCAGGTGCCATGGCCGGGAATGGGGCTATCGCCAATGCGCCCGGGAAGCTGGCCGGCCAAACCCCCAGTGGAAGTAATCGCCACCAAATGACCGCTGGCATCCCGTGCCACCGCGCCAACGGTGGCGGTGCCATCGTGATCGAGGGCCGGCGCTGCCCCCTGACGACTCAGTTCCAGCCACTGCTCTCGCCGCCGGGGGCTGACTAGGGAGGTCGGCGAGACCAGGGGTAATCCCAGGCCGGGGGCCAAATCCTCGGCGCTGCTGCCATAGAGCAGGACATGGTGGTGATCCAGCAGGCCGGCGGCGAGGGCGGCCGGGCGCGGGCAGCGGCGCAGGCCGGCCACCGCCCCACAGCGGCGGCGCTTACCCTCCATCACGCAGGCGCTCAGTTCCACGCTGCCATCGGCGCAGCAGACTCCACCGTAGCCAGCATTAAAGCAGGGATTGTCCTCCAACTCCGCCACCGCCGCTAGGGCCGCGGCCAGGGCATCGCCACCGGCGGCAAGGACGGTGGCACCCGCCTGCAGGCTGGCCATAAGACCGGCGTAAAAGGCATCGCGCTGGGGTCCGGGATCGGCGGCGCGGCCAACATTGCCGGCGCCGCCGTGGATAAGCAGGAGGGGGCCGCTGCTGGCGGGGATAATGTCGTGGTGCATGGGACTGAGATTCACCACCCCGCGGCGGTGCTCAAGCGGGGCTTGTGCTACGCTTCACGGGGTAAACTGGCGCGCCAGGCTTGGGGGCTGGTGCCCAGGGCGCGGCGGAAGCAGCGGTGGAAGTGGGCGCGGTCGCCAAAGCCCGAGCGCAGAGCGACCTCCAGCACACTCAGCTCTGTTTCCTGGAGCAGGGCTTGGGCCGTATGGAGTCGCGCCCCCAGCAGCAATTGGGAAAAGGTTTGACCGGTGGCAGCGCGCACGGCGCGGCTGGCGGCAAAGCGGGAGAGCTCTAGTTCGGCGGCGAGGTCATCCAGGCCCACCGCCTCGGTATGGTGCACGCTCAGCCAGCGCTCGATGTGCCGCGCCCGACCATCGGGCATGCCGGCCCCGCCCTGTTCGACACGTCCGGCACTGGGCCAGGTGGGGTGAGCGTCCTCCCACAATTGCAGGCGCGCCGCCAATTGGCGCAGCCATTCCAGCTGCCACTCGGCCTGTTCTGCCTGGGCTGAGAGGGGCCCGGCGAAGAGCAACCAGCTCAGCCGGCCCTGGCGAAAGCAGGGCACCACCGCCTCGTTTACCCCGAAGGGGCAGCGCTGGCGCCAGCCCAGGGGGGCGCGCTCGGCCTCGCGGCGGCAGCCTTGAACATCGAAGGCGAGGCAATCCTGGGGCCGGCGCGCCTTGGCCGCCAGGCAGGCCCCGTGGCGGTGGGCGAGCAGGGCGCTGGGCACCCGGCCGCGCAGGCGGCCGTCGAGGTCGTGGAGGGTGAGACGCAGGCCGCTCAAGCCCTCGAAGGCGGCAATGGCCTGGGCCGGGCCGCGGGCGGTGGGTACAGAAGCGACGGGGGGCATGGCTGCATATATTGCGCAAGAAATGCAACTCGGCAAGCAAGGCTCGCGACTCCCTTGGGCGCTGGAGTTGCTAACATAGTGGCATGACCACCCCCCATATTCTCGTCGCCGGCGGCGGGCCCTCGGGCCTGGCTGCCGCTCTCGCCGCCGCCCGCTGCGGCGCTTCCGTCACCCTCATCGAGCCCCACCCAGTCCTTGGCGGCATGGGCACCGCAGGTTTGGTGAATAATTTCTGTGGTGGTTATCACGACCGCTCGCGATTCCTCATTGGCGGCATCTTTGGCGAACTGCGGCAGCGCATGATCGCCGCCCATGCCCTCTATGAAACCCGGCGCATGGAGCCCTACGAGCCCGAGGTTTACCATCGCACATGGAGTGAAATGCTGGCCGAAGCCGGAGTGCAGACCCAACTCGGGCGGCGCCTGCAAAACCTCACCGAACTCCCCGATAGCCGCCTTCAGGTGAACCTCGACAATGGCAGCCAGTTACTGGTTGATGGGGTGGTCGATGCCACCGGCGATGGGCTGATTGCCCATATGGCCGGGGTTAAACGCCAGCTAGGCCGGGATGGCGATGGGGCGGTGATGCCGGTCACCATGTGCTATCGCTTTACGGGATTGGACATTGAGGCCGCCGCCGCCGGCTGGCCCAGCCATGTCGACCCGGTCAATGGCCATACCCGTCCGGTCTACACCGATCCCCATAGTGGGGAGCGTAATTTCTTCCACTCCGGCCACTCCGACTTTATCGACCCCTTAATCGTGCAGGAGCGCGCCGCCGGTCGTCTCTCCATCCCGCGGGATCATGTGGCGGTGATCCAGGGCGTCCCCGGTTGCCCCGGTGATGCCACCGTCAACTTTGGCCGTGTTTTCATCGATGATCCCACGGACCCCGAACAGATGGCCCGTGCCCAGGCCGCGGGCGAGGCCCAGGTCCACGATGGCATCGCCTTTTTCCGCCGCTGCTTCCCCGGCTTTGAAAACATACGCCTGGTCACCATGGCCCGCGCCATGGGCGTGCGCCAGTCTTACCAAATCGATGGCCAGTATCGCCTCACGGCTGAAGACTGCCTGAGTCAGCGCCAGTTTGAGGACGTGATCGCTCAGTGTAACTATATGATTGATATTCACGAGCCGGGATCGGATAAAACCACCTGCCAGCTCCTGCCCCATGGCACCCACTACGACATTCCCTGGCGCTGCTTGATCCCCCGCCAGGGCCCTGCCCGCCTCATTGTCGCCGGCCGCTGCATTAGCGCCGATGCCGGCGCCATGGCCAGCTTCCGGGTGCAGGCCCCGGCCATGGCCATCGGCGAAGCCGCTGGCATCGGCATTGCCCTCGCCGCCCAGCGCGGGGTCGCCCTTGCCGACCTTGGTCACGAAGCGGTGCAAGAGCGCCTGCGCGCGGTGGGGGCGGTGCTGGAATAATCGTATGAGTAATTCAGTCATGCAGTAGATGTTGGCTAGGTGAGCAGAGTCGAGTCAAAGCGAAGTAATCCAAGGTGGGATGATTTTCTTTGCTCAACAGAAGTGCCGTGCCTCGCCGAAATGCCCTTGGCGCTTCAGCTAGCCGGGTTAGCCTGATTGCTAACGGCCCGGCAGTTCAGGCTGCCATCTTGCGATGACCAGCAACTCAGGTGGCGGATTTCGGCACCAACTGTCCGCCTCGCTTAGGAGCACCTTATGCGCGATGTACTTCTCATTACGTGGCATGGAATTCATGAACTCGATATTTTCCCAGGTCTGCCCGATACCGGAGGCCAAAATATTTACGTGCAGAATATGGCCGAGCAGATTCACGATTCCTATGGCTGCCGAGTCACCATTCTCAATCGCGGGGGGTTTGTTCACCCCTACACCGAGCGCATGCGCGAGGGCACCAGCAAGGATCCCGATCGTGAACTTTATGTCATGCACGTGGCCGACGATGTGAAGGCCTTTATGCGCAAGGAATTTCTCAGCGGGGCATTAATAGAACATACGGTGCCAGCGGTGCTGTCCCAGTTCCCGGCTGACTATAAGCCCGATTTGATTATTTCCCACTTTTGGGATGGCGGGCTGATGGGGGAATGCTTGTGCCGGCATTTCCCTGATGCGTTGCATGTCTGGGTTCCGCACGAACCGGTGGGAATGAAAAAAGCACCGCTTTCCCCTGAAGAGCAAGAAACTCACAGTATTTATGTGCGAGAGCGTTATGAAGAACGGGTGCTTACGCAGGCCCACCTGATCGGTTCTACGTCAAAGCTGGTGCGCCTGGATTTGCAGGATGCCTTTGGCAGCGATTGGCGCCATAAATTAATTGATGTTTATCCTGGTGTAGACACCCAGCGTTTTTGCCCCCGCAATCACGCCTGTCTAAGCGGACGCGAGGCGGAAGAGCACGCGGCCTTTTTGAATCTGCCTGCCGAGTTATTTAAGCGGCCTCACATTTGTGAATTTGGGCGCTCAGATGTCCTTAAAGACAAAGATCAGGCTGTTGCCGCCTTCGCTTTGGTGGCGCGAGAAATGCCCGACCTTACGCTCTTTTTAAATCTGGACGAAAAAATGGAGCCGGGCGTGGCGGCTAAAATTCGGGATATTCTAGAACGTCATGGGTTACACGACCGAGTGCATATCTTTAGCCCGCAAGATCTTCCCCAAAATGGCCCAGGTTCAGAAATTCTACCAAATATTATTAAAACTGCCCGGGCTTTTATTTCCATGTCCGTCATGGAGGGATTTGGCATGGCGGCCTGCGAGGCAGCGGCCAGCGGTGTACCGGTGGTGGGCACCGAGCACATTCCAGTTGTCACCGATGTTATCGCACCGGCCGGTGGCGGTACGGTGGTGCCCGGCAAGGATCCACGGGCAGCGGCTGATGCGCTCTTGCATTACTTGCGACTCGATGAGGAGGCTTGGCAGAAAGTGGCGACGAAGGCTTACGAATCAGTAATTACTCGCTACACCTGGAAGAAGATTGTTGAAGATATGTTTGCGCAAATTAAGAGCCATGGATTTTCTCTGTGATGAGATGCCATTGACAGGCTCGTAAAAGATTGGGGATCAACGACGGTTGCGGCCAGCCCTGGGCTGGCGGCGTCTCTGCCCGTCGCGCTGGCTTTCGTTTTGGCCTTGGCCTTGGCCTTGTCTGCGGGGCGGCCGCCCCGCAGGCCCCTTTGCGGCCGGTGTCTGGTTAGAACCAGATGTGGGAACTTCGCTTGCCGCAGGTAAATGCGGAAGTTCCAGGGCCGGTAAGCGTTTATTGATCATTTTCTCAATGTCTCGCAACCATTTCTTTTCCTCATCGTCGCAGAAAGACCAGGCAATGCCGCTGGCTCCGGCGCGGCCAGTACGGCCGATGCGGTGGACATAGGTTTCGGGTTCATTGGGGATATCAAAGTTGATGACGTGGCTAACTTCGTCGATGTCTAGGCCGCGAGAAGCTAGATCGCTGGCAACCAGGATGCGAATTTTCCCGGAACGAAATTCCTCGAGTGCACGCTGCCGTTGGCCTTGGCTTTTATTGCCATGAATGGCAGCGGCGCCGACGCCATCTTTGCTGAGTTTGCGCACGACCTTGTCGGCGCCGTGCTTGGTGCGGGTAAACACCAGGCAGCGTTGAATTTCCGGGTTTCGCGCAAGCTCTTGCAGCAGGGGGAGTTTATTGGGCTTATTGACATAAAATATGCCTTGAGAAACCGTTTCCGCAGCGCTGGAGACAGGTGCTACGCTCAAACGCACGGGATCGCGCAGTACTGATTCGGCTAAGCTGCGGATGGCTTCGGGCATGGTTGCCGAAAAGAGTAAATTCTGCCGCTTGGCCGGCAGGCGGCTGATAATGCGTTTGAGGTCAGGGAGAAATCCCATGTCGAACATGCGATCTGCCTCATCAAGGACTAGGGCCTCAACCTGGTCAAGTCGGGCGTGGCCTTGGTTGATCAGATCCAATAAACGACCGGGGCAGGCCACCACCGTATCGACGCCGCGGGCAAGGGCGCTCACCTGGGGCCCCATGCCGACACCGCCATAAATACTGCAGCAGCTTAGGCGTAGGTGGCTGCCGTAGGTTTGGAAACTTTCGCTGACCTGGGCTGCCAATTCACGGGTGGGGGTAACCACGAGGGTGCGGATTGGGCGGGGGCGTCCCTTTGCTGGCCGTTGCGGGCTTTGATGCATGCGTTGTAAAAGCGGCAAGGCAAAGGCAGCGGTCTTTCCGGTCCCGGTCTGGGAGATGCCCATAAGGTCCCGGCCTTCGAGGAGGGGGCCGATCGCCTGTGACTGGATCGGCGAAGGGACGGTGTAGCCGGCGTCGGCAATCGCCTGCAGGAGGGGGGGGATTAATCCCAGCTTTGAAAACGACATGCAGCTCCCTTATCTACCGCCACGGCGGCGGCCGGGAACCATGCTGGCTGGCTGCTGCGCACAAGGTGGAGTATGGTTGCAGAACCAGGGTAGCTGAAAGTAAGCCTTCAGAACCTGAGCTACTCCCTTTTATCGTGCTACAGAAGACGCGGTTGGCATAGATAGCCGGCTGCCTAGACTAATGTTCAAGAAAAGGAGGTGCCCCATGGCGACCATTACCCTCAAAGGATCCCCGGTGCATACGGTGGGCGACCTGCCCGCCCTAGGTAGTCCGGCTCCAGACTTTACCCTTACCGGCAGCGATCTCAGCGATGTGACCAGCGCTTCCCTGCGCGGAAAACGACTGGTGTTGAATATCTTTCCCAGCATCGACACTTCTACCTGCGCTACTTCGGTGCGCAGTTTTAACGCCAAGGCTGGAGAGATGACGAATACCCTGGTGTTGTGTATTTCCCGGGATCTCCCTTTTGCCCAATCGCGCTTCTGCGGAGCCGAGGGCCTGCAAGCGGTACAGCCGCTCTCTGATTTTCGCTATCCCGGCTTTGCCGAGGTCTTTGGTGTTGGCATTGTCGATGGCAAACTGAAGGGCCTCTTTGCCCGTGCGGTACTGGTTTTGGATGAGCAAGGCGTGGTTATCCATAGGGAACTGGTTCCCGAGATTGCCGATGAGCCAGATTATACCGCCGTCCTGAGTGCCCTGGAAGCTTGAACCCTTCCATCGGTCACCGGCAGCGCCCTCGTCGGTGCTGCCGGTGATGCTTTCAAGTAGCCTCTTTGGGCCCAGACAAGGTTCCAGAAGAGAGCGAATCAAGCCAAGAGCAGGACGAAAATCTGCGCGCCGACCACCCGCATAACCATGGTGAGTGGATAGACGCTGGCATAAGCAATGGCAGGTTCTTCGCCGCCGCAGCTGGCATTAGCGAAGGCTAGGGCGGGTGGATCGGTCATCGATCCTGCCATCACGCCGCTGAGGGCGGCGTAGTTCATACCCATGAAGCAGCGGGCGATAATTGCCGCGATGCTTAATGGAATCAAGGTGATCATCGCCCCGGCCGCCATCCACCACAAGCCATCGCCGCTCATGAGGGTTTCCACGAAGGCCTCCCCGGCCTTGAGGCCGACGCAGCTCAGGAAGAGGGCGATACCTAATTCCCGCAGCATAATATTTGCACTATGGGGAACGTAGAAATTTAATGGTCCCCAGCGCCCGGTTCGGCTCAGCAGCAAGGCCACCACCAGTGGGCCTCCGGCCAAGCCAAGTTTGACCGGTGCGGGCATGCCAGGGATCGCCAGCGGTATGCTGCCCAGCAGCACCCCCAGGGCGATGCCGATAAAAATGGGCAGGAGTTGCGGATGTTCCAGGACCCTTGTGGAATTGCCCACCACGGCCTCAAGTTTGAGCAGGCCCTGCTCATTGCCGACGGCTACCAAGGTGTCGCCAAATTGGAGTTTGGTTTGCGGGCTGGCCACGAATTCGACGCCGGCGCGCGCGACTCTGGTAACATTCACGCCAAAGCGATGGCGCAGATCCAAGGCTGCCAAAGGCCGGCCAATGGCACGGCGTTCGGTGACCAGTAATCGACGCGCGGCAAGATTGCTTGGAGAGGTACGGACGTCGACGGTACTCGCTTTGCCGATGGCTAATTCCAGGCGATCCAAATCATCCTGCCGTCCAACGCAGTGAACGATGTCTCCCAGTGCCAAGCGGCTACTTTGGCTCGCGGAAATCGTTTCTCCTTGGCGCAGTACGCGGCTAATCACCACTCGTCGTGAAACCAGATCCGTGATCTCGGTTATTGTTCGGCCTTCAAGGCCAGGATTTAAGACTTCCACGTCGCGATTGGCTGGCAGCGGACGGCGCCGACTGGTATCGTCGGCCAGGGCTCGGGCCTCGCCGGCGGGGTCGATGCGAAAGAAGGCCCGAATCGCAATCATCGTGAGAATGATCCCAATAACCCCAAAAGGATAGGCGATGGCATAGCCAATGCCTGGCTCAGACGCCGCATCTGGATCCAAAACACCGGCGTGAACCAGATCGGCAACCGCTTGTTGGGCGGCGGCCAATCCTGGGGTATTGGTTACCGCGCCAGACATCACGCCAACACTGGCAGTAGCAGAAATGCCACCCCAATGATGTAGCGCCCAGGTGCAGGCAAGGCCGCCAAGCACCACGCAGGCGGCAAGTCCATTCCAGGCCAGACCATTAGCTTTCAGGTTGCTGATAAAGCCGGGGCCCACCTGCATGCCAATGGCGTAGACAAATAATATGAGCCCAAATTCGCGGACAAAATCAAGAATTTGATGGCGCTGCGCTGCGATTTCTTGGGCCTTGGAGGTTATGGCTGCCGTCAGAGCAGATTCGCTCAGTTCGTGGTTTGCACCAAGGAGGCGCTCGGCGGTGGCCAGGGTTGCTTCCGGGCTCCAGGCCAGATGGGCATACAGGATGCCGGCAAAAAGAGCCCCTGCCACGCCCAGACCAACGCCGCGAAAACGAATGGAGCCCAGCGCCAACCCGGCTGCCGCCACCAAGCACAGCACCCCAGTACCCCACCAACGCTGGCCCCAGACCATAGTTGCATGAGCCATCCCATGGCACCGCCTTTCAGGTGTTCGGGACACCTCGGGCAATGAGAATTTGCCCCGGCGGTCATGCAAGAAGCCAGTCAGTTACACTATTCAGCCATGATGCTAGGTTTTGGGATTGGCCGGCCCATTGGCCAGGCCTTTGGCGATTTTTTCCCATGGCCCTGGGATCAGAGCCAACCTTCGACAACACGCGATGGCGCCGTCGCGATTATTTGATAATGAATATCAAATGCTACAGTGGTGGGCATCACCCCTAGCAAGGAAGTCCCCATGACCGCCCAACAGCAGCGTCTCAATCTCGCCCTGGCCTCTATCTGGTACCGCGGAATCAAACCCTGCGGAAAGCCCCTGTGTCCTCTACTTGAAGCCTATCTCAAGGCGGGTCGCTCGCCCATCTCCAAGCCCAGGGGCCAAATCGCCTAATTGTTCATTGGCACCAGAGCACCCATTGCAAACTGCTGTTTTCTCTAGTGTGCAATGGGTGCCCGTGGTATGGCGAACGGGTTTCTAGGCGTCGCTTGAATCAGCGCATTGACGCTTTTGTTTGCCTCGCTGGCCCTGGCCGCTGCCATCGCGCTTGCGCTCTGAGCGCTGGCATTGCTGGCTCTCGTCATCGGCTACGGCGCACTGCTTGCCGCCGCCATTCTGCTGGCGTTGGCGTCGCCGTTCGCCGTCTTTTCCGGCTTTTTCTCCGCTGCCGTCTTGCTGGCGGAGTCGTCGCTGCTCACCGCGTTGGTGTGCAGATTCTTGGCGGTGAGCGAACAGGGTTTGGGTCTGTGCGGCCATGAGGCTCGATCCCTGATCCCTAGCTGCGGCAGATGCTGGGTGGGGGCTGTGAGCGTAGAGGGTTCCACTGCTCAGGCTTAGTAGCCCCACGGCACAGAGGCCAAGGGTGCTGAGGGTTAATGGTATGCTGCGCATGGCAGATCTCCTGGTGGTGTTCCGGCCCGCGGCCAGAGGGGTGGATGAGAGCGGTAGCGGGACCATCCCGTTCTTCTTCTCACTGGTGGCCATGCTAGCCAGGCAGCCTGTCGTCCCGATGAACGGTCGCTAAACCAAAAAACCGCAGTAGCACCCCATCTTCTTGGGGCTTCCGGGGTTAGAGTGGGGCTTTCTTAGGCACCTGGAGGGTATAGATTTAGAAAATGGACGCAAACGAGTTTTATGAAGCCATCCTGAGGGTGGCCGCACCTTGGCA
>REDX01000263.1 GCA_007695355.1 Planctomycetota bacterium | reverse complement strand
GCAGCAAACCCTGGGGTCCGCAGGCCATCAGCAGTGCCAGGAGTATCGCCGCAGCGCAACGCATAGACTGCGAACCGTAGTCTGGGTTCGGGCAGGTCAATCGGGGCGCAGGATGGGGTCAGCGTGGTTTTTCACACCTGGGACTGCGTATATGGCACATGCTACTTGCACTAGGCGATCAGGAACTGTCCGTTGTTGCTACGCCTTGCGGCAAACAAAGCCCTCCAGGCACTCGACGCTTCCCTGTGGGCCATATTTAGCCCGGCCTTCTTCGCTGACGGTCATTACCGTGCCGTCTTTATGAATTACGCGATAATCGAGAGTCCAACGACTATGCGTGTTGGCGGCTTGGGATATGATTTCGGCAACATGTTTACGGTCATCCGGGTGGATAATGTCATCGTAACATATCACAGCATTTTCGATCATATCCGTTGGATCATAGCCGGCGATAGCGGTAATGCCGGCATCAATGGATTTCATGGTCCACTGTTCATCGAAGAGGCAGGTGTAATGGAATGATGGCCGGGTTTGAAAATAGGAGAGGGTGTCATTGAGTCGATGCGCCTGTGCGCTAAGATCGCGAGCCGTTATTGCCGTTTGTTCTGCACTGGATGAGGCGTGTTGGGTGACCGCTTCTATCTGTCTGAGCCCATGACCAACTTCGGCTACGCCCTGGGCTTGATCGTGACTGGACTGGGCAATGCTCGCGGCTCTTTGCGCAGCATCGCTAATATTTTTGCGGATGTCTTCAAGAGATGCGGCGGTGTGATCAAGAATGCGTATGCCGTCGCTCACGGTTGTTCGTGAGGAATTAATGACTGCAGTAGTTTCCTGAGCGGCCTTTGCGCTGCGTGCAGCGAGGCTGCGAACTTCACTGGCGACCACGGCAAATCCCTTGCCATGGCGACCGGCGCGAGCGGCTTCCACGGCCGCATTGAGGGCTAAGAGATTGGTCTGGAAGGCAATGTCATCGATTATTTTTACTATTGCGGCAATCTGCTGACTGGAGGTATTGATATTGCCCATTGCCTCCATCATCTCTGCCATGTGTCGAGCCCCTGTTTCAGCTGCTGTCTGCGCGGCCGCGGTAAGGCGCTTAGCATGGCTGGCACTATCTGCTGATCCCTGCGCCTGAGAGCCAATTTCAGCCATAGAGGCGGCGATTTCTTCGAGGGCTGCGGCAGATTGGGTTGCTCCCTGGGAAAGAGCCTCGCTGTTTGCCTGCACCTGTTGGGCATCTGAATGGACTTCAAGGGCAGACATTCGGACTGAGGTAAGGGCAAGATTGATTTGGTCGATAAGACCTTGGATGGCCGCTCCGGTTTCGTCGTGTGCGGAGCGAATGGGAATGCTCAGATTCCAGTTCCCCGCGGCCATGTCTGTGATGATGGCGCATTGAGTTCGCAGCGAATCGATAAGTGACTGTAGAGATCTACTGAGCTGACCGATTTCATCTGTGCGTTGGATAGAGAGCTGATCGACATCCTTACTGAGGTCGCCGTATTCAGCGACAGTGCTCATTTGGTTGATACAGGCACGGATTGGCTGGGCGATGTGGGCGATGGTCCAGCTGACGATAATGGTGAGTACGATAAGGAAGATGGTGGTTCCGATAATAATGGTAATAAGCAGTGACCGCAACTCGGCCGAAGCTTGATTTTGGGCTTGTGCGAGTTCCGCCAATTGGGGTGCGATATCAATGGTTCCCACCACCACTCCCACCCGCTCTCCAGAAAAATCATGGACTGGAATCAGCATCAGGCGGCGATCTCCCCGACTCATGTGGACCATCTCGTTTTGGGCGCGATCAAGGTCTTCGCTGCTCACCGCAGTGAAAACGGCATCGGTATTGGTCGCTGCGGCCAAGACATAGCGTTGCTCGAGCCGCGGGAAGCGGGCTTCGTCAGTGAGGGCCTCAGCAATGCGCAGGAGATCGTGATCCATAAACAGACCGAAGTGTTCGTGCTGCGAATCCTGCAGCAGTTGCAGCAGGGGCGTGTAGGGGACGAGGGTTTCGACGCTCCCTACGGTTTCTGTGCCGTCGATAATGGGGGCCAAGCCGCGGACGACAAAACCGCCGCGGCCAACTTCAATGCCTGTAATCGGCTGGCCGCTGGCAATAACTTGTACCACTGTGGCACGGAAACCGGCAAGGTCATCGGTAATATCCAGTCGTTCGCCACCGCGTGAGGTTTGCCAGCCCTTACGCCAGGTGCGGGCCAAACTTTGCGCAGGGCGAATATGGAAGTGAATCTGAGGAGCACTGCCGCTACCGGCATGGGTGGCAAATCCTTGACCATAGCCACGAAAATATTCCTTGAGTTGGGCTCGGGCTTCGCGGCAGGCTTGATCGTTCTCGTCTAAGGGATTGCCCGTAAGTGCATGTCGGTACGCCTCAATGACAGTCTGTGATTGGCTAAATAGACTCGCCTGTTCAAGGGCGCGCTGTTCTAGGGAATTGTACAGATTAGCGTAGGTATTGGCTTTCGCCTTCACCAGCTGGCCGAGACTCTTTTCAAGGCTTTCTTGGGCCAATGTAGTGGCCTGTCGTTGTTGTTGACCCAGGGACATAATCATGGCGGCAATGGCGATAATGCTGGCGATGACGATCACTAGCAAGAGCGGCAGTAGGATTCGATTGCGCAGGTTCATCGCCGTTACTCCAGATGGGCTGTTCGTCCGGGCTTGCCTTAGTCAATGAAAGACTAGGGCATACGGCAGTTTTGGGCAAGTCTCTATCGCTAGGAGATCTGCATCCCTATGCAGAGATTGCAGTGCCGTAGTGCGGCAGCGTTGTCTTTAGCTGCGCGCTAGGCGCTGGCGGATCCACCAGCCCAGCCCCAGCCCAAGAAAGCAGCCCAGGGCGAAGACCCAGCCGCTCACCGCGCCGATCATAATGCCGGAGAGCAGGACGCCGACGGTGCAGCCCACGGCGATCATGGCGCCGAAGCCCAAGAGGATGCCGCCGAGAAAAATGCGTCCGGCCACCCAGGGCCGCGGCCAGGACGGGCGGCATTCGCCGGCGGCCACGGCGCTGGCCCACGATGCTAGCACCAGTCCTATCACAAACACCCCATTGGCCGACCACAGCTGTTCTTTGACCACCGTGGCGCAGCCGCGCAGGCTGTCTAAGCCTTCCAGGCGCTCAGGGAGGAGGCCCAGGCCGCCACCCAGGCCGCGGGCGATAGAGCCCAATTCGGCGGTGACACCTAGGGGGGCGAGGCGCACATAGGCAGCGATGGCAATCAGGCCCACCGCCACCCCGGTGAGCGCCGGGCCCCATTTACGGGCAAAGAGCTGCTGGGCGAGGGATGGCGTGGCTGGCAGGGCGCTGTTTGGCGCATCGGGGCTTGGCCGCTGCCAGCGGGTGAGGGCCCAGGCGAGGCCGCCAAGGATGGCCATGGCCAGTAGTACGCTGCCGCCATAGCCCAGGTGATTGGGTAACCACAGTGTGGGCGCGCCATGGATGAGATGAACATAGATGGGATTCCACAGGGCAAAGCCGGCGACGAAGCCCACAAGGGCGCCGATCAGGGCCAGAATGGAGGCCAGGTGTCCTTCGCCCAGGCGGTAAAGGTGGGCCGAAAGGCAGCTGCCGGACATGGCCATGCCCAGGCCAAAAATGAGGGCGGCGGCAAACAGTACCCACGACACCGGGCCAATGTGGCCATCCAGGGGCAGGCGGCCGCTGCTGGGGTCGGAGAGCCAGCCGCTGACGATGAGGGCATGGGCAGCGATACCCACGGCGAGGGCAATAATAATGGCCAGCAGCCCTTGCGGCCGGCGCTGGGCCAGCCAGTCGGTGGCATTGCAGTAAAAGCAGAAGCGGCCGCGCTGCAGGACCAGGCCAAAGGCCGCGCCCAGCAGCGCCGCCACCGCTAAGGGATTGCCCGCCGCATCTTCGGCGGGCAGCAGCCAGATCCAGGCCAGCAGAGCTAGGGCTATAAGGCTAGCACCCATTGCCCGCCGGCGGCTGAGCCGCCAGGCGGGGGGTGCCGCATCAGTGACCAGGGGCTGGCCGGGATCGCTGTGCATGGTTTGCGACTCCGGTCCTTACTTGCCGCGCCAGACGGTGCCAGCGGGGTTGCTGATGGGCACGCCGACGGCATTGCCGTACTCGGTCCATGAGCCGTCGTAGTTACGGGCATCGTAGCCCAGGATATGGCGCAGGGCAAACCAACTATGGCTGGAACGCTCGCCAATGCGGCAGTAGGCGATAATTGGGGTGCTGCCATCGATGCCCTGGGCGGCGTAAATGGCGCGAATCTGCTCGGCGGACTTAAAGCTGCCGTCGGCGGCCACCAATTGGCCCCAGGCCACATTCACTGCCCCGGGCACATGGCCGGCGCGGATGGCCAATTCCTGCACGCCCTCGGGGGCAATCACCCGGCCGCTGAATTCGGCGGCAGAGCGAATGTCGAGCAGGGCGACGCTGCCGGGGTTCTCGGCGGCGGCCACCACATCGGCTAGACGGGCGCGCAGTTCCCCTTGGCGGTCAACGCTAATGCTGATGTTACCGGCGGCGCTGCGCCGCGGGCGCGGCGAGAGGGGGCGGTTTTCCGCTTCCCACTTGGCGCGGCCGCCATCCAGCAGGCGGGTTTGCGCAGCCAGGCCGTAGACATCAAAAATCCAGAAGCCCCAGGCGGCGAACCAGTTATTGGTATCGCCATAGATCACGATGGTGCTGTCCTGATTGACACCGGCGCTGCGCAGGAGCTCCTGCAGGCGTTCGGCGCTGACGATGTCGCGGCGGGTGGGATCCACCAAATCGGTGTGCCAGGCCAGATTGCTAGCCCCGGGAATGTGGCCGCGCTCAAACACTCCGGGGTTGACGCTGACTTCGAGAACCACCACCCCGGGCTTGCCGAGGTTGGCTTCCAGCCATTCGGTACTGACCAACTTATCGCTGGCACTGAGGGCGCTGAGGGTGGCCGCCAGCAGGGCGACGGCGGCGAGAAAACGATGGGGGGACATGGTGCTCTCCAGAGGGGGGTTATGGGGTGCTGCGGGGAGTTGTAGGACGTCCATCCGGCGGTCAAGGAAAAAACCGTACTAAGTTGATCTATTAGGTACGGTATGAATCTTGGGTATTGAGTTTACTCGGGTGTTGAGCCAATCTCTGGCGATCTCAGGGAGTTTTACATGACCGCCGCTAACGAACGCTCATTTTCCGCCACCATGGTTGATGGCCCCACCAAGGCCCCCAGCCGCGCCATGCTGCGCGCCGTGGGTTTTGGCGACGAAGATTTCCGCAAACCCCAGGTGGGCGTGGCTTCGACCTGGAGCATGGTCACCCCCTGCAATATGCACATTAATGAACTGGCCGCCGAGGCGGCCCAGGCCATCGACGAGGCCGGCGCCAAGGCTGTACCCTTTAATACCATCACCATCTCCGATGGCATCGCCAATGGCAGCGAGGGCATGAAGTACTCCCTGGTTAGTCGCGAGGTCATTGCCGACAGCATCGAAACCGTGGTTGCCTGCCAGGGCTTTGATGGGGTGCTGGCCATCGGCGGCTGCGATAAGAATATGCCCGGCTGCCTGATCGCCTTGGCCCGCCTCAATCGCCCGGCGATCTTTGTCTACGGCGGTACCATTAAGCCCGGCGCCCAGCGCCGCGATATTGTCAGCGTCTTCGAGGCGGTGGGGGCCCATGCCAAGGGCAGCCTGGATGAGGCAGGGCTGCTGGAGATCGAGCGCACTGCCATCCCTGGCCCCGGCAGCTGCGGCGGCATGTACACCGCCAATACCATGGCCTCCGCCATTGAAGCCCTGGGCATGAGTTTGCCCGGCTCCTCGGCCCAGGAAGCGGTGGGCCCAGACAAGCGCGCCGACTGCCGGGCCTCCGGTGCGGCCCTGCGCGAACTGATTCGCCGCGGCATTACCCCGCGCCAGATTATGACCCGCGAGGCCTTTGAGAATGCGATCACCGTCATTGTCAGTCTCGGTGGCTCCACCAATGCGGTGCTGCATCTCTTGGCCATGGCCGATGCCGCCGGGGTGCCCTTAGACATCGATGATTTCACCACCATCGGCGCCCGGGTGCCGGTGCTCGCCGACCTCAAGCCCAGCGGTCATTACCTGATGTCCGAACTCATCGCCATCGGCGGTATTCGCCCGCTGATGAAGCGCCTCCTCGACGCCGGCCTGCTGCACGGCGACTGCCTCACCGTCACCGGCTGGACCATGGCCGAAAACCTCGCCGACTGCCCCGACTACCCGGCCGAGCAGCAGATTATCCACCCCTTTAGCGAGCCGGTAAAAGCCAGCAGCCACCTGCGCATTCTGCGCGGTAATCTGGCGGCCGAGGGCGCGGTGGCCAAAATCAGCGGCAAGGAAGGCCTGCGTTTTAGCGGCCAGGCCAAGGTCTACGAGAGCGAAGAAACCGCCCTGGCCGGCATTCTTGGCGGCGAAGTGGTGGCCGGCATGGTGGTGGTCATTCGCTACGAAGGCCCCAAGGGCGGGCCCGGCATGCGCGAAATGCTTTCCCCCACCTCGGCCATCATGGGCCGCGGCCTCGGCGGCCAGGTGGCGCTGATCACCGACGGCCGCTTTTCCGGCGGCAGCCACGGCTTTGTGGTTGGCCACATCGCCCCCGAGGCGGCGGTTGGCGGCACCCTCGCCCTGGTCTGCGATGGGGATACGATCACCATCGATGCGCAAACCGATCGCATCACCCTCAGCGTCGACGAGCAGACCCTGGCCCAGCGCCGCGCCCAGTGGCAGCCCCCGGCCCCCCGCTATACCCGCGGCGTCATGGCCAAATACGCCGCCACCGTCGGCAGCGCCGCCAAGGGAGCAATCACCGACCTTTTCTAAACCAGTTCGCTGGCACAACTGGTGACCAGGACCTGAGGACCTGTGAGGACCAGGACCTGAAAGGGACAGGCAGTTTGATTCCGAAATTTAGGAAATTTAGGAAATTTAGGGACACGCAAATAAATTATTGATTTTGCTCCGTTTTCCTCAGTCTTTTCTCCATGCGTCAAGCCCGCCAACGCCAATTCGATCCCGCTGCCCCACCCTGGCTGCACTGCATCTCCCGCTGTGT
>REDX01000197.1 GCA_007695355.1 Planctomycetota bacterium | reverse complement strand
TGCGCATCCGCTGCATCGGTATGGTGCGGGCACGAGGCATCATTGGCTTGAACAAACCTCGTCTACAACATGCTGCGGGCGGGGCAACTTATGAAACCGAAAAACGCATAGGCGTGGGAGTACTCCGTACGGAGTGATCGAAAACTATAAAATCCACCAAATCTCGGAAAATATTGCGGCCATAGCCGAAAACCTCAATTCAATTCGAGGATTTTAGAGGTGCCCATAATATCTTCAAGTCCGAGGTTGGTCGCATTGAATAATCCATTTTACTCTTCGGTAGCGAGGACCGTATTTACTCGGATTCTGCCATCTGCTGTTCAGGCCTTCATTTGCTGATACCATGGCCTTTAGCAATGCATCAACCAGGAACATCTACCCTATTGCGCCATCCAGCCGCCTTCTGGTTGCTGCGGCTATTCTTTGCAGCGGTGTGGTTGATTAATGGCCTTTACCATAAACTCCTCGATGGGGTGCCGCGGCATCGGGAGATTGTCGCCCGTATTCTCGGCGAGGACCATGCCACCGTTTTCACCCAGGCCATTGGCCTTGGCGAAGTCTGCTTCGCACTGTGGATTGTCAGCGCCTGGTGGTGGCGGCTGAGCTGTGCCCTGCAGGTGGTTCTGGTGTTGACGATGAATGTTTTGGAACTGCTACTGGCGCCCGATCTCCTCCTCTTCGGTGCGGTCAATGGTCTGGTCGCCCTGGGCTATATCAGCCTAGTGGCCTGGGCCGGGTGGTTCTATGGCAGTCCAGCCAAGGGCAGTACAAGGCCGTTGTCGACGGAGCCGCAGCCATGAGTCCGCCCCTCGCCCGCGCCAATCCCTTTGCCGTCGATGCCTGGTTCGACTGTTCCTGCACCTTGGTTTATGCCCTGCCCCTCTCCGATATCGCCCAGCGGGTGCCGGCGCCGCTGCAGGTCGATGATTGGCAGGGGCGCTGGGGTTTTTTGGCGGTGGCGCTGGTACAAACCCGCAAGCTGCGACCAGCCGGACTGCCTGCCTGGATGGGCAGCGATTTTATCCTTGCCGGCTATCGCTATTTTGTTCGCTGTCCCCAGGCTGATGGTCGGCGCCTGCGCGGCCTGTATATTATTCGTTCGCAAACCGATAGCCGCCGCATGTGCGTGCTCGGCAATCTGCTTACCCGCTATCACTATCAGCACCGTCCCTTGCGCCTGCGGCGTTCTGAGCAGCAGCTTAGTCTGGATGACGGCAGGGGCGGTTTGCGGATTCGGGTGGATTTGCGGCAGGGGGCTGAGTCAGAAGTACCCCTGCCGAAGGACTCACCCTTCGCTAATTGGGTCGAGGCGCGGCGCTTCTGCGGCCCCATGCCCTATACCTTTAGCGTTGATGCGGAAAGTAGTCGAGTGGTGTTGGTGGAGGGCCAACGCAGCAATTGGCGGCCGCGGGCGGTGGCGGTGCTAGAACATCGGGTGCCACTCCTCGCGCAATTAGGCCTGGGCCACGCTCGCTTGGCCAATGCCTTTGTGGTGGAGTCGGTGCCCTATCATTGGCATCGGGGCCGAGTATTGAAATGAGCGTGAATCAGCCGCCGCGCCGTCGACCCTTGCAGGGATTATGCAGCGTTCTGTGCTTTAATTGGCCCTTCTATGCCCTCGCCCTCTTGGCCATTGCCCTGGCTACGGCTATGGCGCTGCTTATTCCACTGCCCTGGGCCTGGCTAGCGGTTGCTATCATTGCCCTGGCCATCTTCGGCTCCCTCTTTGGCACCTGGCTAGCCTATGATAGCGGCGGGCTTTATGATCTGGAGTGGCTGCGCGGCCAATTGCCTGGGGCTGGACGCGGCCTCATCCTGGATGCGGGCTTTGATGAAATTTCGCCCTATCTCAAGGCCGTTTTTCCCCAGTGGCAGTGGTGGCGGGGGGATTTCTTCCAGGCCGCGTCCCACCGCGAGGCCTCCATTCGTCGCGCCCGTGAACGGGCTCAGGCTGACCATACCGCTGCGGCGCCGGATCTATCCCTGCGCAGCACCGCCCTGCCGCTAGTCAGCGCCAGCATGGGCGTGGTGGTGCTGTTCCTCGCCGCCCATGAAATCCGCGATGACGCCGAACGCCGGCAATTTCTCAGCGAAGTGCGCCGCCTACTGGCCCCCGGTGGGGTGGTGGTGCTGGTGGAGCACCTGCGCGACCTGGCCAATACCTGCGCCTACACCCTGGGCGTCGGACATTTCCACAGCGCCAGCACCTGGCGGGCAGATTGGCAGGCCGCCGGTTTGCGCTTACGGCAGCAGCACCGCCATCGCGGATTGATCAGCGCGTTTATTCTGGAGGCAGGCGATGATCCTCTTATTTGAGATTGCCGGCTGGTCCCTGATCGTCCTGGCCCTGGTGCATGCGGGGTTTCCCCGCCGCTTTCGCTGGCGCCAACAACTGGCTGGCTGCGACTTGTTGACCCGGCAAATGTTTTACGTGCATACCTTTTTTATTGCCCTCATGGTGGCCCTCATGGGTTTGCTCTGCATCCTTGCTGCCGAGGATCTCATGGGCACCCGCCTCGGCCGCCTCTGCTGCCTCGGCATGGCGATCTTCTGGGGCGCCCGCCTGTTCATTCAGTTCATCGGCTATTCGCCCCAGCTGTGGCGGGGCAAGGTCTTTGAAACCGCCATGCATATCTGCTTTGCCGTTTATTGGGCCCTCCTCACATTATTTTTCGTCGCCGCTTCTTTTCACGGCGAATAGGTAAAGCCCTGGCGAGTGATTGCGTAACTATTCTAATGGTAGTCTGCGGTGGCGCTTGCCTCCTTGTCGCACCACCAGGGCCTCAACGGCAAAGCCGAGAAGTAAAGCGGTGGCGCCGAGATGGTGGTCAAGTAAGCCAAAGGGCACGGCTGCGGCGCAGAGGGCGCCGGTGCCGGCCACTCGCAGTACTGCTGCTAGGGCCATGGACCGGGTGCGGCGACGCACCATGGCCAGGCCGTGGTGCCAATTGCGCCAGGCGACCACCACCGGCACCAAGACCAGAATCAGCCAGGTGCTGCGCACCGGCCCGATGAGATCTTCGCGAATGCCCATAACTTCCTGGAGTACCCAGGGGCAGAGGGGGCTGGCGATAAAGGCCAGCGATAGCAGAGTGATGATGGCGGTGGTCAGCAGCATAAAGCGGGCCACGCCGGCTTGGTCGCGGGCAACGAAGGTTACCAGTAGATGGCGGAATTGGTTCACTGGTAACTGCACCAAAAGACCTAGGTCAAAGGCGACGCGCAGCACCGCCACCGTCAGCAGGGCCTGCTCGGTGTAGCCGACCACCGAATAGATCACTGGGCGTGAGGCGGCAAACATTGCCGAGGTAATGGCGAGGGGCCAAAAAAAAGTCCAAATGCCGCGGAAGGCCAGGGGCCGGTCTTCGCTTTCGGTGAGATCGGTTGGGGTTTGTCGCCAAATCAGCATGAGCAGGCTGGCTTTCACCACCAGGGCCGCCGCCTGTGATCCCACCACCAAAACCAGCGGTGGCGCGCTGAGCCAGCTACCAATGCCCACCACCGTCGCCACCGTGGCGAGATAGCTCATGGTGGCGATGGATACCCAGCCGGTGCGCTGGTGTCGCACCAAGAGGCCCACTCGATATCCAACCACGGCATGGAGCAGCAGCAGCGGACACATCCACAGCAGGTAATTGGCCGCCTGCTGAAGAATTGCACCATCGATGCCATAGAGATGCCCCAGCAGGGGCCGTAGGGGCCCACCCAGGGCGAGGATGGGCAGGGCCAGCATGGCCGCCAGGAGCAGGCTCAGGCGCCAGCAGCGCTGGTGGTCACGGCGAGAACGCACTAAGACGGTGGCCGCCTGGGGCACAAAGGCCATTGCCGCCTGGGCGAGGTGGAAAAGCCCTTCGGCGTAGGCGACGGTGGCCAATTCCACCACCCCGTCCTCAAGCCGGGCCAGACCGCCATTGATAATCACCTTACTCAGTGGTATAGCCAAGCCAACGAGGGCCAATGGCCACCAAAAACGCCAGTAAGAAGGAAGCGTAACCAAGTTCACAGCTACAGGTTCAGTGGCCAAGGGAGGGCTGCAATGGGCAAGCTGCCCGAGGCGGATTGAGCCAAGGATTTTGCGGCCCGAGAAGCGCTGGTCTCTCGGCCTTGGTTTATGGTGGCGCTTGGGGTATTTTACAGACCCCTTGCAGGCAATACCGATTGCGCGCTACCCAGGCATAAGCATGCCTGCAAAAAGTATGGATCAGAGGAAGCCCTGCCAGCCAGGGCAGGGGGGCGAGAAACCAGGGGCGGCCAAGGATCCAGGCAACGGCATCAGCACCGCCGAGGAGACGCCGGCCAGTCCACACCCGCATCTGCGCTAAGAGGAGATTTGGCGCGAGGTGGGCAGCGAGGGGGGATGCTTGCAAGCTGCAGCTGCGACCGCCAAAGGCGCGCAGGGTGCGGCCAAAGCGCCCAATGGCGCCTTGGCACAGGGGACATGCACCGTCATAAAATACCCACCACGCTTTGCGAGACATGGGGCCTCCATAGAATGTGGCCCAGTGGCTGAGCAGATTCAGGCAATATCGGCGAGGAAATCTGCGTAGCGCTGGTAGCCCTCAAGCTTCTTACGTATGGCGGGCAGCTTCGTGGGATCGCTGATGCCGGTAGTTTCGCAGAGGAAGCAGAGGTATTCGGCAACCCGTTTGGCATAGGCCAGTCGGCCCTCATCGGAGATGGCGTAGAAGCGAGCGCGCTGGCTATAACCGGCGGGGGAGTGGTCACCGAGGGCGGCCTTGTCGGCGCGGCCATGGGCGGCAAGGACAAAGAGGAAATTGTACTCGAACCAAAACATGTGATCAGGGGAGGGGGGGAGCTGATCGATGGCGGTGGCCGCGGCCTCGGGGCTTTCAAAGACGGCGGTGGTTTTGCCAGCGCGGTGCAGGGCGTGCTCGATAAAGCTGCGGGCCATATCGCGCTCGGTCTGATCGGCGCTAAAGGCGCTCTCCAGGGCCATATCGCGGGTAAAGCGATACCAATCCTGCCACAGCGCTTGATCGGCGGCATCGCTGGAACCGGAAAGGGCAATCCCCATTTCGTAGGTATAGCGGCCCGAAGTTTTAATCTCCAGGCGCGAGCCGGTAATGCGGCCACAAAGCCGGTAATTCTCAGCGCTCTTGCCGGATCCAGAGTGGAAGCCAATGGAGACGCCGAAGGATTTGCAGACATCCCAGGCGCAGGCAATGCGGCGCTCCAATTCCTCATTATCGGTGAAGGGGAAATTCTTTTGGAAGCCAAAGGCCGGCGCCACGTACTGCACCGGCATCCCCAGGGCTTCAACCAAGGCCAGCATGGTGGCCAGGGTATCGGGGGTGGTGAGGCCGGGCAATTCATCGATGGAGAGTTCGCGGTAGTAGGCGCGACCGATCTCGGTGCTGAAATACTTGGCCCGCTCGGCGGCATAGAGGTTATCGAGTTCCTGCATGCGCTGCACCGCCGGCCAGACGCTAATCATCAATTTGGCGAAGGCGACGTCGTCGAGCTGCACCTCCACTTCGGCCACCCGGCGGCGGATGGACTCGGCAAGGTCTGCGGGAATCTGTTCGCGGAAGGCGGCAAGAATGGCCTCAGGCTCGCTGGGCACCTTGGTTGCCATCAGTTCGGGGGAAAGGTCGAAGGTAATGTAGGTGGCGAGGATAGATCCCTTGACCAGGGCCTGGGCCCGGGAATGGAAGATGCCGCCCACCGGCTGGTGATCGGCATTGAAACCCCAGTTAATGCCGCGGCGGTGAAATCCGGTTTTCAATTTGCTGAGCACGGCGCCGTGACTCATGCCTTCGATGGATTGGCCCTGATGGCCCTCGGGCACATCGGCGCCAATAAAGGGGAAGCGCACCTGCATGAGCCGGTCGGCGAGCATTTCATCGACATCGTAGACGAGTTCGCGGGGGATGGAGTTTTGGTTGGCCGTAAGGCTGACACCCAATTGGGCCATGGTCCATTCAACGGCAGGCCAGTGAAGAGTGGTAAAGCGGGCGCCAACGCCAATCGATTGGTATTTTAAGCTGCCGCTGGCGGTAGGAAAAATGGTGCTTTCGGGCTGGTATTCCTGGACCAGATTCTTCAGCCGTAAAAGGTTTTCCCAGCTTGCCGGATAAGCCTGGCGCTGGCCACCGCAGGAGACACCGTGGCTCAGGAGATCGGCCTTGCCGCCATCGATAAACCAAGCGTGGTCGCCAGTTTCCGGATCTTCGACGAGAACGACTTGCTCGCTTGGCAAAGCAAAGCGGCTGAGTTCATGGAAAATCAGTCCCGGCCACTGTTTAGTGCTGCCACCAGTGATGAGGCGCTGGGAGAGGGCCGGCCAATCTAGGCAGAAGTCGGGGGAAATGCAGGGATTGGCAGCAATGCGGATGTGGTTATGTAGGAGAAAGTCATTAATCGCAGACACGTGGAGTTCCTCGCCAGAAAAAGAGGCTTGCGGCCAGCAGCGGAGAGCCTTGGGCAGCGTGATGAGAGCGCACTAGGCTATGGAAGGCTTGGCACCCTGCAACTTGCCAGATGCGATGGCTCATACATGGTGTGTCCATGCGTTGCCTCGTTCCCTCTATGGTGGTCTTGTGCATGGGCACGATCTTGCCCTGTGCTCAGGCCGCTGAACCGGCGCCTCCAGACGGCCCAGAAGTGAGGGCCCTGCCCCCTCCGGTGCACGGGCTTGACGACTTCACCCTGCTTGACGACCGGCTGTGGACAGCCGCCGTGTCCCGTCGGCCACAGCTCATTAGCCGTGCACCAGCCGCGGTGGAAGTGCTCACTGATCAGGATCTGCGTCGCTCGGCGGCCATTAACTGGGCCGACCGCATGCGCTATGTGGCGGGCGTGGATGTTTATCAGGGCCGGCACAATCAGTACGATGTTGGCCTGCGGGGCTACAATAGTCTGGTTAACCAACATCTGATTATCTTGGTCGACGGCCGTGAATTCGGACGATCGGTGACCGGTGAACAGTATGGTCACTGGTCCGGCTTTCTATTTTCCTCCGATATTGAGCGCGTCGAGTTGGTGAAGGGGCCTTCGTCGGTAACCTACGGAGCCAATGCCTTTGGAGGGGTGATCTCCTTTACCGGGCGCAAGGTGGGCGATCGTCCAGAGGCCCATCTCCACACCCACGTTGGGGCCTATGCCAAGCGCGAAATCGATGGCACCGTATTGGCCCCCTTGCAGGGTTTAACCCCGGCCCTTGGCCGCTGGGATCTGAAAGTAAGTGCGGGCTACACCGAATCAGAGCCGCGTCCCTCGGTAAACCATCCTGATCCCATTGAATCCCATCCTCGGCTGGGGGATACCAAGGGCTATGATTTGCGCAGCAATCGGCAGCGCGCCATTATCGGTTATCGTCTGGAGGAGGATTACCGCATAGAGGCAGAGTATTCAGGCAAGCAGATGCGCGACCAGGCCCTGATTTCCGATCTCACTGGGGTGGCATCCCAGGGTGAGTTTGAAGAGCATGGCGGTGGCCTGCGCTTTACCGCGCCCTGGGGCAGCATCAGTCATTGGCGGCAGCAATCGCGGGCGTCCTGGTCTTCAATGTATGTGCGATACCATCCGTTCAGAATTTTTGCGCCCGAAGATGAACGGCGTGGTGATTTTTACTATAACCAGGCTGGATTTAAAGATCGGCGTCACGTTACCGAAGCGGATTTCGCGCTTGATCTGGGCGATCACCGCCTGGGTTTTGGGGGTAACTATATTCGCTGGAGTAGCACCTCTAATATTTGGTCCCGCGATGCCACGTTTGCTGACCGAGATTCCTGGGTTACCGTCAACAATACGACCTGGGGTGTCTTTATAGAAGACCAGTGGACCCTAAGCCGGGAATGGTTTGTTACTGCTGGGATACGCTTTGACTCGGATAGCCGTGTCGGGGATAATTGGTCACCACGGGCCTCGTTGAATTGGGTCATTGATGAAGATCAGTTTATTCGTCTGTCTTATAGTCGTGGCTATCGTATCCCCACTTTGATTGAAAGTTATATTGATATCTATTACTTTGACTCAGATCCCGATCTTCAGGCAGAAATTATCAACGCCATAGAAATTGGTTATCAGCGGCAGTTCGATGAGCGCCGTGGGCGATTGAATGCTAATATCAGTTACTCTCGAGCAGAACGCCTCGTCGACTGGGAGCCGCGTAGTCCAGATGAAATGCAGGCGGCTTGGGTTGATTGGTTTACTGGTGCATTTGTGGCAGAATCAATGGGCGAAATCTATTCGCGTACGCCGGGCCCCTTTTTCGATTATACCAATTCGGATAATCCGATCACGGTATGGGGGGTAGAGCTGGGGGCCAGTTATCGCCTTCCTGAGTTCTTTCTTGGTGATCTGGAAATTATGGGCAATGGCACCTGGCAGCGCATGCGCTATCGCCGTTCGCCGCGCTATGTCAGTGAAGGTTTTTTGTTTACACCAGATCCCAGCGTTGACCCAGAGCGCTATTTCGCCTTTGATGATACCCTCCCGCGCAATATCAATGCGCCTCCGGAATGGAAATTCAACCTCGCTGCCGACTGGGAATATCGTCAATTTCACGCTGGTCTGGCTGGTCGCTATGTCAGCTCTCGTTTGATTTATAGTTTTGGCAATACCTACTGGCTAGCCCTCCCCGATGAAGAAGAGGTGTGGCCGCATGATCGCGATTTGGCGGTGCAGCGCGTCGACGATTACCTTGCCTTTGATCTCCATCTTGGCTGGCGGCCACGTATGCATTCTAGTCAGTTGCATCTGCGCGCCGGGGTCATGGATGTTTTTAACGCCTCTCGCTATGAACATTACCAACGAAGTCCCGCTCAAATGATCGAAGACGATGCGAGTACCTATAGTTCACAGGTAGGGCGCAATTGGTTTATCGCCGGCGATTGGGAGTGGTGAAATGCACATTGAGATCAACGATAAAACGATGGAGCTGTCCCCCGGGGCAACCGTAGAGATGCTGCTGCAGCAGCTTGGCCATGGTGAAGGCCGGGGGATTGCGGTGGCGGTCAATGACCAGGTCCATCCGCGCTCCGGCTGGTCGCAGCAAACCCTCAATGATGGGGATCGGGTAACCCTCATCCGTGCTGCTGCTGGTGGCTAAGCCCCTGCCGTCGGTGCTGGTGATTACCCCTGAGCAGCATCTGCCAGGTGAGCAGCAGGCGCTTGAGGGGCTTCTGGCTGCCGGGGCACGCATCCATCTGCGTAAGCCTGGCTTGGAGGCAGCGGCCTTGAGTCATTTCCTCGCGGCGCTGCCCGATGAGGCGCGGCGCGGGATAACCCTGCATGGTCCACGGGATGTAGCAGAAGATTTGGGCTGCGGCGGCTGGCACCATCCCCAGGCCAGCGCTGGCAATGAATTGCGCGGCAGCCGCTCTTGGCATCGCCTGAGCGAGCCCTGCGCCGGGGTGGATTACGGTCTCCTGTCTCCGATCTGGCCCAGCACCTCAAAGCCCGGCTATGGGCCGATGTGGACGGTTGAGCAGCTGCGCCACGCCGCACAGACTTGGCCGGTGCCGGTCTATGCCCTCGGTGGGGTTACACCCGCTCATTGCACCCGGGCCCGCGCTCTTGGTTTTGCCGGGGTAGCGGTGTTGGGCTGGCTATGGCAAGCTGGTGCAGCTACAACCCTAGATCGATGGCATGAATTACGATGTGCTTGGGATTCGGCCGCTCCTTGACAGTTCCGCACCCCACCAGAATCAAGGCCTACAGGGGGCACGGCATGGAAGCAGCTCATCAACATCACGGGGCCGCAGACGATTTGCTGACTATTGCCGGGGTTGAACTGTCCTCACGGCTGTTTTTGGGCACGGGTAAGTTTGCCAGCAATGCCCTGATGCGCGCGGCGGTTGAAGCTTCAGGCAGCTGCTTGGTCACCGTCGCCTTGCGCCGCGTGGAAATGGGCGGTGCTCCCGATGATCTACTGGCCCACCTGGATGTGCCGGGGGTCAGCCTTTTGCCCAATACCTCCGGTGCGCGCAGCGCCGCCGAGGCGGTATTTGCTGCCCAATTGGCCCGCGAGGCCCTGGGAACCAACTGGGTGAAGTTAGAAATCCACCCAGATCCCCGCTGGCTCATGCCCGACCCCATAGAAACCTTGGCTGCCGCCGATGAACTGGTCAAGCAGGGCTTTGTCGTGCTGCCCTATGTCCACGCCGACCCGGTGCTGTGCAAGCGCTTGGAGGAGGTGGGCTGCCAGGCGGTGATGCCCCTGGCTGCCCCCATTGGTAGTAATGCCGGCCTGGAATCCCGGGCCTTTTTAGAGATTATTATCGAGCAGTCGACGGTGCCGGTGGTGGTCGATGCTGGTCTCGGCACGCCTTCTCACGCCGCGGCGGCCATGGAATTGGGCGCCGATGCGGTACTGATCAATACCGCCATTGCCGTGGCCCGGGATCCGGTAAGCGTGGCCAAGGCCTTCCGCCTGGGGGTGCAGGCCGGGCGTTTGGCCCGTCGCGCCGGTTTTGCCCGGCCCCGCGCCGGCGCCGAGGCTTCGAGTCCGCTGACCCGCTTTTTGAGTGGAAGCCCGGCGTGATGACATCCCCCAGCCACACCTTTTCCGATGTCATCGCCGAGCATGACTGGGACCAGGTGCGCGAGCAAATCCGCGCCGTAACCCCGGCTGAAGTCGAGCGCGCCCTGGCCCACCCCCGCCCTGGCCTGCGCGAATTTGCCGCCCTGATTAGCCCGGCCGCCCTGCCCTATGTGGGCGAGATGGCGGCCATGAGTCAGGCCCGCACCCGCCAGCGCTTCGGCAATACCATTCAGATGTACCTGCCAGTCTATCTGCATAATGAATGCCAGAATGTCTGCACCTACTGCGGCTTCAGCATGGGCAATAAAATGCAGCGTACGGTCTTAGACGAAGCTGATCTGGATGCGGAAATTGCCGTGATCAAGCCGATGGGGTTCCAGCACCTGCTGCTGGTAAGCGGGGAAACCACCACCTTGGGCGTGGACTACTTCGCCCGCTGCATGGATCGCTTTCGCCCGCACTTTTCCCAGCTCTCCATCGAAGTGCAGCCCCTCGAGCGCGACGAGTATGCCAGGCTCAGCAATGAGCACGGCTTGCATGCGGTCATGGTTTATCAGGAAAACTACCATCAGGAGCGCTACCGGCAGTGGCATAAGGCGGGAAAAAAGCGCAATTTTCATTACCGCCTGCAAACCCCCGATCGCCTCGGCCAAGCCGGGGTGCACAAGGTGGGCCTGGGCTTTCTCATCGGCCTGGATGATTGGCGTACCGAGGCCTGGTTTACCCGCCTGCACCTGGATTACCTCGAGCGCCGCTATTGGCGCACCAAATACAGCCTCTCCTTTCCCCGCCTGCGGCCCTTTGCCGGCGGCCGGCCGGAGGTGGATATGAGCGATGCGGAGTTCGTGCAGCTGATCTGCGCCCACCGCCTAGTGGATGGCGAGGTGGAGTTGTCTTTAAGCACCCGCGAGCGCGCCGCCTTCCGCGATGTTCTCTTGCCCCTGGGCTTTACTACCATCTCCGCCGGCTCGGCCACCGATCCCGGCGGTTATAGCCGGCCCAAGCAGGCCCTAGAGCAGTTCGAGATCTCCGACGAGCGCTCGCCGGCGGTTATGGCCGAGGTCATCCGCTCCCTCGGCCTCGAGCCGGTGTGGAAGGACTGGGACCGGGCCTTAGAGCGCCGGGCCTGAGCGCGGCTGGGGCACAACCTGCTTGCAGTTCCATGGGATGTGATTACAATGTACTCACAGCAAGGAGTTCCCCATGCGTGCAACCTTAGTGAAAATCGGCAATTCCCATGGGGTGCGCATCCCCAAGCCGATTATTGAACAATTGGGTCTCGGCGCCGATCTCCTGCTGGAGGTACGGGACGGAGCCTTGGTAATTCGTCCTACCACTGCCCCCCGTGTCGGTTGGGCTGAGGCGGCGGCACAATGCCATGCCGCCGGTGAGGACGATCTTGGTGACTGGGACGGAGTCGTGGCTGATCAGGTGGAGCAATGGAAATAAACCGTTTTTCGGTGTGGCTGGTCAATCTGGATCCCACCATTGGCTCAGAAATTCGCAAAACTCGCCCCGCAGTGATCGTCTCCCCCGATGAGTTGAATGCCCATTTGCATACGGTCATCGTGGTGCCGCTGACCACCGGGCGGGACTATCCTTTCCGCGTGGCCACGACCCTGCAGGGTACTCAGGGCCTGGCTGCCATCGATCAACTGCGCACCGTGGACAAGCAACGCTTGATCAAACGCCTTGGGGTGATCAAGGCTCCGGTATCCGAGCGCATTCTCCAGGCTCTTGGGGCAATGTTCGCGCCCTGATGCGATGTCTGGGTTTTCTGCTTCGCCGCGATCTGACGCGCGCGTTCCACACCTCTGGCGAGCCCCTGTTGCCACCCGGCCTTGAGTCATAGCATCCTGCCCTTCACCAGCGCAGCCCCAGGAGACCATCCCCATGCCCAACGCCTTCGATTGTTCCCAAGAAATTGCCGTGGTTATCGGTGGAACCGGTGTTTTAGGCGGTTCTTTGGCCCAAGGCCTGGCTGCCCATGGCGCCCAAGTGGCAGTGTGCGGGCGCAGCACCGAGCGCGGCAATGAGCGGGTGGAGGCCATCCGCGCCGCCGGTGGCACAGCCATCTTCGTGCCCTGCGATGCCAGCGATATCGAGAGCGTACGCGCCTGCCGCGATGCGGTCATTGCCGAACTGGGTCAACCCACGGTGCTGGTCAATGCTGCCGGTGGCAATAACCCCTCGGTGACGGTGGTCGGTGATAAGCGTTTTGAGGACATTGCCGCCGCCGACTGGGCCGCCTCCTTTGATCTCAATCTGGTGGGTGGCGCCCTGGTGCCCTGCCAGGTTTTTGGCCCCGGCATGGTGGCCGCTGGCAAGGGCTCGATTATGAATATTGCCTCGGTCTCGGCCCATCTGCCCCTCTCCCGGGTGGTCGCCTATTCCGCCGCCAAGGCGGCGGTAATGAACCTCACCCGCTTTTTGGCCCGCGAATGGGCGCCCAGCAAGGTGCGCGTCAATACCATTACCCCCGGCTTTTTCCCTGCCGAGCAAAACCGCCGCCTGCTCTTTAATGAGGACGGCAGCCCCACCGAGCGCGCCAGCCAGATCCTTGGCCACACCCCCATGCGTCGCTTCGGCACTTCCGAGGAATTGATCGGCGCCGCCGTCTTCCTCGCCGCCCCCGGCGCCTCCTCCTTCGTCACCGGCACCGACATCTGCGTCGACGGTGGCTTCCTGGCCCAAACCATCTGATCGGCCCCGGCCATCAGATATCCAATCCTTTTTTTACCCCCCATCCCCGAGGATTCCCTTTCATGACTGAACCCGTTGCTGATATTGCCCTCATTGGTCTGGCCGTTATGGGCCAGAACCTGATTATGAATATGAACGACCACGGCTTTACCGTCTGCGCCTACAATCGCACGGTGAGCAAAGTTGACGAGTTTTTGGCTGGCCCGGCCAAGGGCAGCAAGGTGGTGGGCGCCCAGTCCATCGAAGAGATGGTGTCCAAGCTCAAGCGCCCGCGCCGGGTAATGATGCTGGTCAAGGCCGGCTCGGCCGTTGACGCCTTTATCGACCAGGTTCTGCCCCATTTGGAAGCCGGCGATATTATTATCGACGGCGGTAACTCCAATTTCCCAGATACCATCCGCCGCACCGCCGCCTTGAAAAAGCAGGGTATCCGCTTTGTCGGCACCGGTGTTTCCGGCGGCGAAGAGGGGGCCCGCCACGGGCCCTCGATCATGCCCGGTGGCGATCCCGAAGCCTGGCCCTTCGTCAAAGACATCTTCCAAGCCATCTCGGCCAAGGTCGATGGCGAACCCTGCTGCCAGTGGGTGGGCAATGACGGCGCCGGTCACTATGTGAAAATGGTGCACAATGGCATTGAGTACGGCGATATGCAGTTGATCTGCGAAGCCTACCAACTGCTTAAGGACTACGTCGGCCTGACCAATGACGAGCTTCACCAGGTCTTTGCCGACTGGAACCAGGGCGACCTCGACAGCTACCTCATCGAAATCACCCGTGATATTTTCGGCTACCGCGACGAACAGGGTGGTGCCCTGGTCGATCAGATCCTGGACACCGCCGGGCAAAAGGGTACCGGCAAGTGGACCAGCATTTCTGCCCTCGACCTCGGCCAGCCGGTCACCCTAATTGGCGAAGCGGTTTTTGGCCGCTGTCTCTCGGCCCTCAAAGACGAACGTGTCAAAGCCGCCAAGGCCCTGCGCGGCCCCAAGCCCAAATTCCGCGGCGATAAGGCCAAGTTCATTGCGATGGTTAAGGATGCCCTCTATGCCTCCAAGATCGTTAGCTATGCCCAAGGCTATATGCTGCTGAAGGCCGCAGCGGCCGAATACAAATGGAAGCTCAACTTCGGCGAAATCGCCCTCATGTGGCGCGGCGGCTGCATTATTCGCTCGCGCTTTTTGGGCAATATCCGCGATGCCTACACCAAGAAGCCCAAGCTGGCCAATCTGATGCTGGATCCCTTCTTCAAGGGCGCTCTGCGGCAAGCCCAGCGCGGCTGGCGCGAAGTGGTGGCCAAGGCCGTGAAGAACGGCATTCCCACCCCCGCCTTCTCCACCGCCCTGGCTTTCTACGACGGATATCGTTGCGAGCGCCTGCCGGCCAATCTGCTACAGGCCCAGCGCGACTACTTCGGCGCCCACACCTACGAGCGCGTTGACGCCCCGCGCGGCGAGTTCTTCCACACCAATTGGACCGGCCGCGGCGGCAATACCGCTGCTAGCACCTACACCGTCTAAGCTATCCCACGCGACGGTTTGCAATGACGTATACCCAGGCGCGCAGGCGCCTGGGTTTTTTGCAGGGGAGACCATGACCATTCCATTTCGCATCGATAGCGCAGAGCTCTTGGCTTTAGAACCGGGGGCGATTGCGGTGCCCGGTGGCAATCTTTACCGGCAGCGCTTTTATGGAACTTGCGATCGCGGGCGCAGCTTAGATCTGCGGCTACTGAGCCGAGAAGCTTTGTCTGCGCCTGCGCCAATGCTGGAATCTGAAGGCATCGAGGCGGTGCTCGCGCGTATCGCTGCTGGCCACCGTTACCCCGATGCCTTGGTGTTATTGGTGAATCCCGAAGCGGCATTGGGGCCTCAGCATATGGTTCACGCCCAAGGTTGCGGCCTCGTGGCCATCGATGGCCCTGAACGACTGGCCTGCTGGGATGAAGCATTGGCGAAAGGTTTGCCCATTTATGGCCTGCGCGATTATCTGCACTTAGAGCTAAACCGTCCGCAGCCATCGGCGGTTTTGGCAGCCTTGGCCTTTGGCAATTTCAGCTGTCGACGCGGCCTCGATCAGGTGGTCATTACCGAGGATCGCTTTGGCGTCAGCTGGCAAGATCCCGAGCACCGCCAGCTTTCAGTAAGCGCGGTGCTACGCCAAGGCTTTGAGGCGCCCCTTGGCGCTGCCGCCGAGGGGCGCTGGCAGGATAGTGGTCATGAAGGGGTGGTACGGCTATATCTCTGCCACGATGCGGGTGAAATCTGGACACAACCGCGCTTCATTATGCCCCAGCCAGGCGGCTCAGCGCCGCCTTCTGCCCCTGGTTTAGGTCCCCTGGCATGAGTCGTATTATTAGCATTAAGCGGCGTCTCCCCAGCCAAAACACCTCACAGTACCGTCATTGGTCCTTATACACCAAGGAACGGGACATGTGGTTTATTCTTTTGCGTGCTCAATTACCGCCGGTAGAGCCTTTACACATCCCGGTTAAGCTCCTCATACGATCTTATCGCAACCGCCTAGTGGACTACGCCAATCTGGTGGGTGGCGCCAAGCCGATTCCGGATTGCTTGCAGCGCCTGGGTTACCTCGAAGACGACAGTCCACGCTGGTTTGAATGCAGCTATGAACAATTGCGCTGTCCCCGTAGCGAAGAGCGCACCGAGCTTCAATTTCCGATTTTCCCCTGGCCCTTCTAGTCGCTATTCTTGTTGGGCCCTGTCACATCTTTAAGCCATTCGGGCGGCTGAAGAATAGCCAGGGCAACATCATGGAGCCAATCTAAGTGGGCGGACCTGCCTTCTGGTTTAATGGGCAGTTTCTTGCTCCAATCAATTTCAGAATTACGGCCAATGAAATGATATAAACAATAATTGAAAGTGGCCACCCGTCCACGATAATGGCTATACAGCATGCGCTTTTGCTCAGTGCTTAGTTTCTCTTCGTGCATTTTCATGAGCGTTTCAGTGAGTGTCATGGTCCACCAATAACGACGGGATATATCAATCTGTTGCAAATTGATGGCCACATGGGAAAAGCGCAGAAGGCGAGCGCTTTCTTTTGAGAGGCCATCAATCAGTGGGTCGATGGAAGCAGTGATAATATCCTGGATAGATGGCCTCTTTCCATCCCTAACTAATTCTTTGAGTTTTTCGATGCGCTCGAGGTTCACCTTTCCAAGATGCTCATCAATGAGTTCAATCATAAAAAGATTCAACACATCACCCGACGCATATCCGATCATATCTCCCAGGCTGTTGTTGATTGTCAGAGTGCTAGTGCTCTGAATCTCATAGGAAAACTCGGCGCCGTTGGATATGGCCTCAATAATTTGTTGTCGATTGAGAATCGCCATAGTCTTATCCTCTTACATCCCTTCCAGAGTCCAGCCAAAAGCGACTGGGTCATGCAGGGCGGCACATCTATGACATGATTTCAAAGCTTGTCTGGAAAAAGACTGCCGGCTTCGCATGGCATGCTTTCAGCGCAAAAACACCCCTTTCTGGGCTTTTTTGCTGGCCGATCTGGAGATCGGCGCTCAATGGCGGGAAGCTAAGAGCTCCCCGGGAGCTCCCGGGGACAAGCTTTGCGCCGCCCTGCTGGGTCATGGTGCCGGTGGAATCAGAGCTCGGGTATTTTGGCAGTTCTCAAGTTATGCTGAGGCTCTGCTGAGGTAGGGACTTGGGGTTGCTCTGGTTTTTATGAAAGACCCTTGCACTTGTCCGCCAAATCCAAGATAAGGAAAACATGTTGAAGGGATTGGCCATGATACGCTTGGGACTGCTGTTGTCTGTGCTCTTAGGATCGCTTATCGGTTGGTACGGGGGCTCGTCGCCCCTGCATGGCAGCGAACCGGGTGGGGTCACCGTCACCACCAGTGGCCGTGCTAATGTTCGTTATGGGCCCAGCCTTGAAGCACGGGTGATTACCACCTTGGATGCTGGGGCTGAAGTTCAGGTATTTGGCCCCGCCGAAGGCCGCGAGGGCTGGTACACCATCGGATTTCCCCGCGCTGGCCATGCCTGGGTTCATGATTCGGTGGTTCAAGTCACCGATGATGAACGGTGGCTCCGGGTGACCCGGGATGGGGCCAATGTGCGCTCTGATAGTCGCATTTCCGCCGATCTGGTAACCCAGCTCTCCTACGGTGAATTGGTTGAATATAAGGGCCGGCAGGTTGGCAACTGGTTAGCCATCCATCCCCCCGGTGCACGGGCCTATGTCTTTCGCTCGGTGCTGAATCTCAGCCCTGAGGCGGCCCAGGCTTTAGAGCAGCGCTCTTTGCTGAACGACGCCAATCAGCGCCGCTGGCAGCTAGCGCGCCTGCGTTACGAGCATTATCGGCAAATTTTCACCACTGACCAGGCGCGATCCCTGCGCTTGGACTGGGCTGGACTCAATGGCGAACTGGCTGCAGTGGCCACCGATCACCCCACGGTGCGCACCCGTCTTTTGGCGCAGCGCTTGCAGGGTAGCATTAAGCCGGTGGTGTCGGCTTCCAGCCGCTATCAGCGGGACCATGGTTTGCGGCCTTTGCCGGATCCCGAATTCCGCCTGCCCCAGCCAGTGGTGGCACAGCTTCCGGCGGCGCCCCCGCGTCAGCCCGAAGCGGCGCCCCCGCATCAGCCTGAAGCGGCAGCCACACGTCAGCCCGAAGCGGCAGCCCCGCGTCAGCCTGAGCCAAGCCAAGCCCCGGAAGCTGAGCGGCGGCCAGAAGCGCCCGTTAGCGAGGCTGAAGCCGTTGCGGTGATTGCTGATACCCGCCTAGAGGAAATGGAAGCCGCACCGGTGGTTGCTGGCGCTCCCCAATTGATCGGCTGGATCGAGCAGCGCGATGACCCGGGTGTCGGTTCAAGCTTCGCGCTCATCGATGGTCAGGGCGAGGTGGCGGCCTTTATTAAACCTGTGCCAGGCAGCGATTTCCGTCTTTCTGATTTCTTCTGGCGGCGGGTTGAACTGCGGGGCTCCAGCACTCCCACCACCGTCACCATCGGCGGCACCCGCCGGGAAATCCTGGTGGTTGAGGCGACCTCCGTCCGCTTGGCGGATTGACATCGCATGGATCAAGAGCCAATCGCCTACCGCGTACTGATTACGGCCGCCGACGGTCGGCAGATCCACTGGCATAAGAATGGCCAGTTGCACCAATTGAGCCCCGCCCTGGGGCCCACCTGGATAGCCCACTTTAACCGTGATATCTGGCTGGTCAGCCCAGAGGGGGCCTTCGTACCACCGGGGGCCGATGAACGGGCCCAGATCATTGCCGAGGTGCGCCTGGAAGCCGTCTACCCCTCCGCAGCTGGCTGAGGCCAACGGCCATGCCGCCTTCCCTCATTCTGCTCCGCGGCCTGATGCACGAATCCGGCCACTGGCATGGATTCGAATCCCGCTTGGCTGCTGCGCTGCCCGAATGGCAGATTCAGTGCTGTGATAATCCCGGGGTTGGCGATCAATATGATCGCCCGGCTCCCTGGTCGATTGCGGCGATGGCCGATGACCTTGCCCAGCGCTGCGGTCCCGGTCCCCACCTGCTGGTGGCCACCTCCCTCGGGGCTATGATCGCAGCCAGCTGGGCCGAGCGCCATCCATCGACGGTTACCGGTCTCTTGCTGTTGGTGCCATCAATGGCCGAAGCGCCCCTGCTAGCCCGCTTACAACCCCGCGCCATGGGGCTACTTCTCCTCGCCCTGGCTCGTCGCCGTGCCCCGGCAGTGGCAGCCCTGGTACAGCAGATGACCAGCAATCGCCGCGACGACCCCGGCCATCGTCGCATCGCCGCCGAGCGCATCGTCTTGGCCCGCCGCTTTCCGCCCCGTCGCGCGGTATTGCTGCGCCAATTATGGGCGGCCAGTCGCTTTAGGCTGCCGCCATCACCGCCCTGCCCGGCACGCATCCTCAACAGCAGCGGTGATCGCATGGTGCAGCCGGCCTGTGGCCATATCTGGGCCCGGCGCTGGCACTGCAGCTACCACCGCCACCCCAGCGCCGGCCACGACCTCGCCACCGACGCCCCCGAGTGGCTGCTGCGTCAAATTTCCGACTTCGCCAATGCTCTTCGCTGATGGTGAGGGCGAGAGATTTCGACCACGCCTGGTTGATGTAAAGTATCGCAAACCGCGCTTAGCGCTGGGCTTGGCTGGCCTGGCGTAGGGCGGTAATGCGGGTGAGGAGTTTCGGGGCTAGGGCTTTGGCCTGCTTGGCGGCGGTGGCGAGTTCTTCGAGGTGGGCGATGGAGCCGGTGCCGCCGACGCTGGCGAGCACGCGATCTTCGCTGGCGACGAGGTCGAGAGCTAATTGCAGCTGGCTGCCATGGCCGGCGGCCTCGGCGATGGCTTGGGCTTCGGCGGCCAGAGCGGGGGGGCGTTCGGTGGCGCCGGCGAGGGTGCGGATGGCGATAAGGGGGAGTTGGGCCTCGCGCAGGGCCTGCCAGGCGGCGGGGGTGCAGGGGTCTTGCCAGAGGTTCCAGTAGCCGGTGAGGCCATTGATGAGTTCACTTCCGCGGGCTGCCGCCACCGCTGCTTCGCTGGTATCGGGATCCATATATAAAACCGCTTGGCGGATGAGTCCGCGTTGGCGTAGGCTGGCCAGTTCATCAAGTACGGGACCGCTGCCGCGCTGAAGTTGGGCGATGAGATGATCTGGGCCCTGTCGGTCCTGGCCCACCAATTGCGCCACATCGATGCCGTCGATACCCAGGCGGCGGCAGCAATCCTCGCACTCAAAGCGCAGCCAGCGTGGGCTGGCATCGCGGATTTTAAGCATCAGTGGCGGACGCTGCGAAGGCGCTTCATCGAAGGCGCAGCGCAGGGCCATAAAGGAAAATCCGCGGTGGTAGGTGAGACTGGCGTGAAACCATAGGCCCAGTTCCATTGCCCGGCGGGCGACGCGGATATGATCTTCGATGCGCGCTTCATCGGCGCCGAGGGACATGGCGCCAAAGATATAGGGAGAGGGCCGTGCTTGCATGGTGGTCCTTTGCGGTTCAGCTTGGGGGATAGAGGTTGAGGGCCCAGGCGGCCCAACTGGCAGCCATGCACCAGGCCACCGCCCACAGGGCTGAGCAGCGCCAACTGGCGATAAGGAGGAAGGCCACAAGGGCGATAACCAGATCGTGGGCATGTCCTACGGCTGAAGTCCACAGGGGTTGATAAAGGGCGGCGCCAAGGAGCCCCACCACCGCGGCGCTTACTCCACTCACCGCATTGGTGGCCCGGGGCAGGGCCGAGAGGCGGCTCCAAAAAGGCAAGACACCGGCCACCAGCAAAAAACCGGGGGCAAAAATGGCGAGGGTGGCAAGCAGCGCTCCGGATAGTCCACCGAGGGGCCCGCTGCTGACAAAGCCGAGGTAGGCGGCGAAGGAGAAGAGGGGGCCGGGCACGGCCTGGGCCGCACCGTAGCCGGCGAGGAAGGTGTCGGCGTCTACCCAGCCCGGCTGCACCACCGCCTCCTCAAGCCAGGGCAACACCACATGACCGCCGCCGAAGACCAGGGCGCCACTGCGGTAAAAGGCGTCAAAGAGGGCCCAGCCGCCACCCAAGGCCAAGGTAAGTAGAGGTAGCAGGGCAAGCAGGCCAAGGGCGATAGCAATCAGGAGGGCGCCGCTGCGGGGGCTCAAGGGCGGATTGGGAAGCTGGCCGCCGGCGGCGGGACTGCGGCAGGCGATGCTGCCGATGAGGCCGGCGCCGGCGACGCAGGCGAGCTGAATGAGGGCCCCGGGGATGAGTAATACCAGAGCGCAGGTGGCCACCGCTAAACTGGCGCGCAGGGGATCGGGGCAGAGTTTTTTACTCATGCCAAGGACGCCGTGGGCGACCACTGCCAGGGCAACCAACTTGAGGCCGTGGATGGCGGCGGCGGCGCCGCCACCGCTGAGCTGCGGGGCGAGCATGGCAAAGCAGACCAGCAGCAGTACCGAGGGCAGGGTAAAGGCGGCAAATGCGGCAAAGGCCCCGAGCCAGCCGGCGCGAAACAGGCCAAGGCAGAAGCCCAGCTGGGAACTGGCCGGGCCAGGCAGAAATTGACAGAGGGCGAGGAGATTGGCGTAGCGTTCCTCGCTAATCCAGCCCCGGCGCTGCACCAATTCTTCGCGAAAATAGGCGAGGTGGGCAATCGGACCACCAAAGGAGCTGAGGCCCAGGCGGCCGAAGACGCGCAGGACCTCCCAGGGGCTGCCCTGGTCATGGTTTGGGGGCTGATGATCGCTCATGGAGATATCCATCGGGGCTTATGGGGGCGTCAAAGCCGTTGCTGCCATCCTGGCGGGTGCTCAGAATCAGTCCGGGGCTGCTGGCCTGGGGTGTATTGAAGGTGAGGGGGGAGCCATCGAAGCAGCTCGCCATGCCGCCGGCGCCCTGAATCAGGGCTGCCGGTGCGGCGGCATCCCAATCATAAATGGGCCGCGGGTAGACACACCATCCGGCGGCCTGGGTCAGCAGGAGATGGGCCTTATAGCCGACGCTGTGGGTGTAGAGCCGTTGGACTGCCGGCAGCTGCGCCAAAGCCGGATGGGGCCCTTCGCGCTGGCCGGTTGAGAGGGCCAGGATCGCTGGCCCGGGGGTGGCCTGGATGGACTGCGCCGCCGCATTACCGTCCGCGTACCAAGCGCCGGCTCCGGGGATGCCCCAGTAAAGGCGGTTCAGGGCGGGAATGGCGACGACACCCAGCACCGCCCTTCCCTGCACTGCCAGGGCGAGGTGAATCGCCCAGCAGGACTCGCCGGCGGCGAAACCGCGGGTGCCATCAATGGGATCAATGAGCCATACCCGCTGCTGGTCCAGGCGCTGCTGATCGTCGGCGCTTTCTTCGGAGAGCAGGCCATCCTCGGGGAAGGCCTGGGCGATGCGGTGACGCAGATGCTGGTCGCAGGCGAGATCCGCTTCGGTAACGATGCTGGTATCGGTCTTGGTGGAAACCGTCGCCGTGGCCTGCATGGCGCTGGCCATGGCGGCGGCTTCGCGGGCGGCCTGGGTGGCCACCCGAATTTCCTCATCCCAGTCCGGCATGGCGCCATGCTGGGGAAGTTTACCTCAGGCGCAAGGCCATGGCGGCAAGAAAGGTCTCCATATCTGCACCTGGACATGGTTTATTTTGACCTATCTTTAATGGTATGCCAATTGAGTCCACTTCTCCCGCCCTGGCCTGGCCGCTGGCCCTGCGCACCTGGCATGGGGTGCTTGAGGGGGCCTGTTCGGCGGCGGATTGGGCCCAGGCCTTGGGGGAGACACGGCCGTCGGCCCTGCTTTTGGCGGATCGGGATACCCTCGCCGGCCTGCCCCAGGCGATTGCGGCCTGGGGCCGCGAGCGGGTTATTCCCGGCGTTACCCTGCGCTGCAGCGAGGATCTCGAGAGTGCCGAGGACGATGTCTTGCTGCTGCCCCGTAGTGCCGCCGGCTACGCGGCCCTCTGCCGCTTTCTTTCCTGGCGCAATGAGCGTCCCCGGGCCTGGGAGTCCTGGCTGCGCGGTGGCCGCGCCCCCCAATTATTCGAGGTAGTGGCGCTGCTGCATTCATCCCAGGCCCTGGCTCGTCTCCAGGCCAGCGGTGCCGAGCTATGGTGGTGGCAGCGGGATCTGGATGATTCCGTTCCCCCAGGGCTGCCGACTTTGGCCCTGGCTCTCTTGGATCACCGCCATGGCCGTGACCGGGCGGGCGCGGTTATTCGCGCCGCGGTGGCGCAGCGGGAGGGCAGGCTGTGGGCTGCTGCCCAGGGTTTGGATCAATTGCGCGATCCGGGTCCGGGCTGGGAAGCCTTGGTAAGCCGCGGCCATCAGCTCTTGGCAGCTGCTTACCGTCCCGCGCAGCGGGTTTGGCAAATGCCGCCTTCGCCCTACGGCGATGCCGCGGCGGAATTGCGGCGCCGGGCCGAAATTGGTTTAGCCCGGCGTTATACGGTGGTGGATGCGGCCCTGCGCGCCCGCTTTGAACACGAATTGGCGGTGATTATTCGCAAGGGTTTTGCTGGTTACCTACTTACCGTTGATGATATCGCTCGCGGTCGCCGCACCTGCGGGCGTGGCAGCGGGGCTTCCTCCCTCATCGTCTACTGCCTTGGTATTACCAATGTCGATCCCCAGCGCTACCAATTGGTCTTTGAACGCTTTCTCAATAATGCCCGCGAAGATCCCCCGGACTTGGATGTGGACTTTCCCTGGGACGAGCGCGATGCGGTATTGGCCGAGGCCATGCGACGTTTTGGCGCAGATCGGGTGGCGATGGTGGCCAATCACTGCTACCTGCGCCGGGGCAGCGCCCTGCGGGTGGCCGCCCGCGCCTATGGCCAGCGCGATGGAGATACCACCCGGATTCGTAATCATTTGCGCGCGCAGCACCGCTACGGCCGGCAGGCCCAGCTCCCCGAGCCCTGGCCAGGGATTCTCGATGCCGCCGCCGCCCTTGAAGGCCGGCCCCATCACCAGGGCCTGCACTGCGGCGGGGTGATTATTACGCCGGGCCCAATCCGTGATCTGGTGCCGGTGCATCCGGCGGCGAAACGCATTGCCTTGGATACGGGCGAGCCCTGCCCCTTGCCGGTGATCGACTGGGAGAAAGACGGCGCCGAGGATATGGGTTTGGTGAAAATTGATTTGCTGGGCAATCGTGCGCTTGCGGTGGTGCGCGATTGCTTGGCCGATCTGCACGCCGATGGCATTACCATTGACGAGGATCGCTGGCGTCCCGCCGAGGATCCCCAAACCCAAGAGCTGGTGGCTCGGGGCGATAGCATTGGCTGCTTCTATATCGAGAGCCCGGCAATGCGGCAATTGCAGGCGCGGGCGGGCAGCGGAGCCTTCGATGCCCTGGTCATCCATTCCTCCATTATCCGGCCGGCGGCTAATCGCTGGATCAATATTTACCTGGAGCGCCTGCACGATTTCCGCCGCCACCGCATCCATCGCGATGCCTGGTATCCCCACCCCAGTTTGCGTCAGCTCTTAAGCGAGTCCTTTGGCGTCCTCTCCTATCAAGAGGATATTATGCAGGTCGCCGTGCATATGGCGGGCTTTTCTGAAACCCAGGCCAATGCCCTGCGCAAGGCCCTTGGCCATTGGGATACGGGCAGTCGGCTTACCCGCCATGAACGGGAATTTCGCGAAGGAGCGGCGGCGAAGGGGGCTAAGCAGGGGGCCATTGATGCGGTCTGGGAGATGATCTCCTCCTTTGCCGGGTATTCCTTCTGCAAGGCTCACTCCGCCAGCTATGCGATGCTTAGCTTTCAGTGCGCCTGGCTCAAAGCCCATTTCCCAGCCTATTTTTTAGCCCGCGTCATTGCCAACGAAGGGGGATTTTACCAGCCCGCAGCCTACCTTGAAGATGCCCGGCGGCGCGGCATTGAAATTCGCGGACCCTGTCTTGTGCACAGCGACTGGGCAAGCCTGCGGGAGGGGGCAGGGGCCATTCGCTGCGGCCTCCACCTTCTGCCCGGCATCTCCGCGGCACTGGCCCAGCGCTTACTGCATCAGCGGCGGCAGCATCGCTGGCGGGGCCTTGATGATCTCCGCTGTCGTGGGCGGCTCCCTGCCCAAACCCTGGATACCTGGGCCAGGGCCGGTGCCCTCGATGCCCTGTGTCCGGGACTGCATCGGGGCCAGGTGCTGTGGCTGGCCCGTTGCTTGGGTCTGCGTCCCTTGCCGGGGCTTGAACACGCTGATCAGCAGCGCCTGCCCGGCCTAGACGCCACTCCCGTGGATCCCACGGTGCCCGAATTACCGCAGCCGAGTTTTCGTAGCTGCGTCCAAGCCCAACTCGCCATTCTCGGCTTTGCTCCGCCCTGCCACCCGCTGGCCTTGAACGAGGCGCCCCTCATGGCCCAACCCTGCGCCGAGATCACCCCGGCCTGGTCTGGTCGGCGGGTTAGCGTCTATGCCCAGGTGATTACCCGCAAGCAGGTGAGTGCACGCAGCGCCGACGGCATTCAGCCCATGGCCTTTGTCACCGTCGAAGACGCCAGCGGCATTTTGGAAACGGTGTGGTTTAGCGAGGCCTATCGCCGCCATGGCCCGCGCCTAGAGCAGCAGCAAGCGCTGCTGCTCCAGGGTCAGGTGCAGGTGGAATATGGCTTTTGCACCCTGGTGGTGGACGAGGTTTCATAGACCATAAGCAATAATCAAAAAAACATCAGCCCCGCCGAGGAATCCTTGGCGGGGCCGATGGGTCGTTCTCGTAATCTATCTCAAATAGATATTGCAAGGCGAATAGGATGCGAGTCGCCTTAGCGGCCGGCCAGCTTCATCTTGGCGGTGGTTTCGCCACCGGAGATGCGGTAGAGCATGGGCGCCATGCGATCCAGACCCTCGCTGAACTCTGGGGTATTTTCCCAGCGGAAGTTGAGGATATTGGTGTAATCGGAGAACCACTGCCAGCGGCGGCGGGGCAGATTCTGCACCATGTGCATGTGGTTGGCTGGGCAGCCGTACTTGGTGATCGAGGCCGGCACATGCTCGAAGGTAATCCAGGTGTGGGGCCAGGAATAGCTGGAGGCATGGCAGAAGGCTTCAGCGATTGCAGCGGGCAGTTCCACCGACTGGGCTTCGTCCTGGATCATGGTAAAGGTGCCGGTGAGGTCGGAGTAGGCGAGGCGGCCGGCCTGGCAGTGTATGCCACCGGGGGAGATATAGCCGGTGGAGAAACCGCCGCCGGGGAAGTAATGCTTGAAGACCTCAAAGAGATAGGAGTCCTTGGCCCAGTCCAGGGATCCGGATCCGGAATTATCCATATCGATGGTACCGCGTTGCATGTAAGCGGCATTGGGATCCAGGGCGATACCCAGTTCATCGGCCTTCTTCTGAATTTCCCAGGGTTCATACACCTTGCGATAGTCGGCGAAGAGAATGGGCTCACCGCCGGTGAGGGCGGCATAGCAGACCATGGTCAATAGGCCCTGCAGATCATTTTCGGTGGCAAAGGGGATGGCCGCCTTTTTGCCGCGGTGATCGAAGGTGGAGTTGAACAGGGCCTCGGCAATGTCGGCGCAGGCCATGGGAGTGCCGGTAAGGTCTGAACCCCAGGCCAGCTGGCTGGTCCAGCCGCCGCCGATGCAGTTCAAGGCGGCCATACGATCGCGCAAGGTCAGGTAGAGCTTCAGCTCTTCGCGCAGCTTCTCTTGGTGCAGCTTAGAAAGCTTAGGCGCCGGATGCTTCTTGGGATTGGAGTAAATGTCCAAGCCCTTGGCGCAGATGCCTTCGGTGTCGGTGTAGATCTTATTCTTCCACTGCACTTCGGTGACCCAGTGGTAGAGATCCTTCAATTCATCCTTGTCGTAGCCCTTTTCATCGCGCAGCATATCGGAGAAGATCTTCATCGACTCGCGGACGCTCTCCAGGCCCAGGTGCTTACGCGCGGCGTGGACATGGTTGAGGGCGGTTTCCATTTGCATGGAGTCGGTATCTGAAGCGAAAATGCGCTTGCCGCGTAGGTAGGCGGCGGCCGCCATGGCCCAGCCGAGATCAAGAATTTCGGTTTTGGTGGCGGGGTCGAATTTGGGGTCTTGGCCGACTTCGGGCATATTCCCAATAATCGCCGGGCAGAGAATGCCGGTCTGGGCATAGGCGCCGACCACCGCATCGACGCCGACCACACCGGGCTTAGGCGCATTATTACCGGCAATGCAGCAAATGGGGGTTTGGCGGTGGAAGTGAGCGGTGAGGGCGATGGCGGTTTTGCCGGGATAGAACCAGGTATCGGGGACGATGGCAATGGCCTCGACACCGTTCTTCTTGAAGTAATCGGCGACTTCATCAGCGTGGGCTTCGGTTTCCACGGTGCGATCGGCGACGACAATGCCGGGCTTGGCATGGCCGCAGAGACGAATGGCCTTTAAAACTTTGGCGGTCATGACCACAATATTGCGGGCACGCTCGCGGCTGGGATCATCGATGCGCGGATCGCAGGGGGCGAATAAGCCAATGGTGGGGGCGCCGGGACTGGCTTTCTGAATGACGGCCATGGGGACTCCTGGAGACAAAGGGGGGTGGAGATTGGGGAGTTAGCCATGCTGCGAACGGGAAAAAAATTTCCACCGTTCAGCCGTAAGAGCTCCACCGGCTGTGGCATTATCCTCGGGCGATGGCCTCGGCTAAGGCGTGTAGCAGGGGAATTCCCAGGGCAAGATTGAAAGGGAAGGTAATGCCGAGGCTGGCGGCTAAGGAAATGCCGTGGTTACCTTGGGGGCAGGCCACGCGCATGGCCGCCGGGGCGGCAATGTAGGAGGCGCTGCCGGCGATAATACCGAGGGTGGTGGCCCCGCCCACCGAGAGGCCAACCAAGGTGCCCAAGGCAACCGCTAGACTGCCGTGCACGAGGGGAGCGATAATGCCGAAGGGCACCAGGAAAAGCAGGTTTTGACGGAGATCGTGCATGCGGTCGGCAGTAAGGCGGCCGAGATCAAGCAGGAACAGGCACAGAATGCCAGTAAAGGGATCAACAAAGAGGGGCTTTATCGAATCCATGCCATCACTGCTGGCAAGGGCACCAATGGCGATGCCGCCAAGCAAGAGTAAGATACTCTTGCCGACGGCAACATGGTGCAGGGCCTGCCAAATGCCTTGGTGCGAACGCTCGGGACTCCGCGCGAGCATCAGCAAGAGCATGCCGACGAGAATGGCCGGCACTTCCATAATCGCCAAAATTGCCGGCATATAGCCTTCGTAGGGAATGCCATTGCGGTCGAGATAGGCCAAGCAGGCGAGAAAGGTAACCGCCGAGGTGCTGCCATAATGGGCGGCAATGCTGGCTGCCTCAGGATTTTCGAGTTTGCCGCAGCGGCGACAGATGGCATAGGTCCAGAAGGGGATAGAAAAGCCCAGAATCAAGGTTGCCACCAAGGCCATACCGAAGCCGCTGGTATCTGCGGCGATGGCGGCCCCACCCTTGAGTCCAATGGCAAGTAGGAGATACAGGCTAATGGACTGACTTAAACTATCTGGCAGGTGCAAGTCCGAGCGCAATAAGCGCGCGAGAGCCCCCAAGGCAAAGCAGAGAATGGGCGGGGACAGGAGATTGGCGCTGAGCTGTTCGATGGTGGCTCCCCTAGTCTTATCGTGAAAATGATTGCGCGAAAAGTTATTCCTGTATTTTACTGCGCAATGACAAATTGGAGGTGAGCCGAAAGTGATGAGTATGCCCAACGAGACGACTTGGACCTTCCTCTCTAACCACGCACATGTCTTAATTTGTCTTAATCGTGATCCGGGCTTGCGTATTCGCGATTTGGCGGAATTGGTTGGCATAACCGAACGGGCAGTGCAGCGAATTATCAGCGAGTTGGTGGAAGGGAATTACATTTCCATTAATAAAGATGGGCGGCGCAACACTTATGAAATCCATTCGGCTAAGCCATTGCGACATCCGGTAGAGCAGCACCGCTGTATCCGTGATCTGCTTCATCTTATTAGCTAAGCAACGCGCTTTGCGATTGGCCTTTGGCCAAAAGGAATCTGAGCATGCCTCAAACTGACACGGTCATCCTTGACCGCGCCGCTAGCAAAGTTGATGTCGATGCCAACTTTCTCATTACCTGTCTTGCTGAGGTTCTCGAATCCTGCGGCGATAGCGATTTGATACCCTATCTCCCCTGGCGTGGCCAGGAGCCCAAAGCGGTGGACAGCTTGCCGGTTGGTCGCGGTGAGGCTCTATTGCAGGTTTTATCCTTCTGTTTCCAGTTGCTTAATGCGGTAGAAGAGAACGTTGCCATGCAGGCTCGCCGCTGGCGCGAAGACGGTCAGGGTCTTTCCGCCGAGCGCGGAACCTGGGCAATGAAGCTGCGCCGGGCACTGGCGCAAGGGCTTGATGAAGGGCAGTTGCGCGAAGCCATATCAACCTGCCGAGTCGAGCCAGTCCTCACGGCCCATCCCACCGAGGCCAAGCGGGCGGCAGTCCTGCAGTTGCACCGTGAGTTGTATGTGCTGCTTTTTGAGCGCGAGTATGGCCTGTGGAGCCGCAGCGAGCTTCAAGATCAGCGCGAAGCGATTAAAGGCGTGATCGAGCGCTTATGGCGTTCCGGTGAATTGCAGCACGAAAAACCCACCGTACGCA
>REDX01000107.1 GCA_007695355.1 Planctomycetota bacterium | reverse complement strand
CCCCCCCCCCCCCCCCCCCCCCCGAAACTAAAAATCCTCGTCGAAGGCGATTCTCTGGTCTTCCTGTGAGTGCCCCACCCCCGCCCGGCGGTATTCGGCGACTTTCTTCTCGTGAAAGTTGGTCTTGTTCTGCAGGGCGATGCGTTCCATGAAATCGAAGGGGCAGCGATCATGGTACAGGGGTTCACAGCCGAGCTGGGCCAGCAGACGGTCGGCGACAAAGCGGATATAAGAACGCATGGCTTCGGCATTCATGCCGATGAGGGATACAGGCAGAGCCTCGGTGGCGAATTCCTCTTCAATGGTTACCGCCTCTTGAACCAGTTCGTAAATGCGATCCTTAGGCAGTTTTTCCTGTAATTGATTGTGCAGGATGACGGCAAAGTCGGTGTGCAGGCCCTCGTCGCGGCTAATGAGTTCATTGCTAAAGCACAAGCCGGGCAGCAATCCCTGTTTATGATCCTTGATCCAGTAAATGCTGCAGAAGCTAGAAGAGAAAAAGATGCCCTCGACGCAGGCGAAAGCCAGTAGCCGTTCCGGGAAGGTGCTCTCCGATCCCAGCCACTTCATCGCCCATTCGGCCTTCTTTTTGACGATGGGCAGGGTTTCGGCGGCGCAGAGCAGGTGATTCTTTTCGCTCTCATCGTTGATGTAGGTGTCGATAAGTAGGCTGTAGGTTTCCGAGTGGATGGTTTCAATCAGCATCTGCATCGAATAAAAGGCACGGGCCTCTGCGGCGGTGACGTCTTGATAGAAGCGCACAGCCAGGTTTTCATTGACAATGCCATCGGAGGCAGCGAAGAATGCTAGGACGTGCTTAATAAAATGCTGTTCGTCGGGGTTGAGTTTTTTCCAATCCTGGACGTCCTTGGCGAGGTCAATTTCCTCGGCGGTCCACATCAGGGCGAGGTGCTCTTTGAAGGCATCCCACAGGTCATGGTTTTCGATGGGGAACATAACAAAGCGATCCATGCTCTCTTTGAGCAGCGGATCGGCCATATTATCGAGCAGGCCGTCAAGTCCCTCGCCTTCTAAGATGCTGTCTGGCTGGTGGCGGCGGCGGCGGCGTTCTTCGCGATAAAGAACAAAGCGGCGGGCGGCTTCGTGTTCGCCGGCGCGCATCAGTCCCAGTTCGGCTTGGTCCTGGACCTCCTCAACGTAGAAAGATCCGCCTTCTGGTTTACGGCTTACCAAGGCTTGGCAGACGTCCTTGGTGATTTGGGTGCACAGTAGCCGCCGCGCCGGCGCTAGCTGTTGGCTATTATTGGCGGCTTGCAGGGCCTTGCCAATGGCAATGGCAATGCGCTCGGGGTCAAAGCTGCGGAATTGTTCATCGCGTGAGCGGATGGACCACCAGGCGTAATCTTTGGCGTCAAGGTCACTCAAGCGGGTGGGCGTTTCACCGGTGGTGGGCGGAGTCATGGAGCTATTCCTTAGCATTAGCAGAGGGTCGGCAGGGGTCACAGGGGCGAGCGGGCGGGAGCGTCAAGCTAGGGTCGGCAATCGGCCTTGGTGGCGGTATTCCTGCGTAGTGGCCGACCTGAGAAGGGGCTATTAGCAGGTCTCAGCTAGCAGGTCTCAGCAAGGGCGATGGCCTCATTGGCGAGCTGAGACATACTAGATATGGTGGGCTGATAAATTGCAACCACTAGATCTATTGCATGTCTGGACTATATGCCCCAGCCGCGCAAGTGAGCGAACGATGACCAAAGAATGCTCTAACAAGTCCTGCTGTGTAATGTGGAAAAGATCGTCGGCTTCCTCCGTCAAGGGCTAACTCGATACCATTAACCTCTCCTAAAGCAGTTCAGACTTGCGGATTTCCTTGTTTTAACACGGGATATTTTGGTCTTAAGTCATAAATGACTGTAGACCATGGTTTTTCCACATTTGTCACCGAATGTGGAAAAGTTAGGCGAAAGACGTCGAGAAGCCAAGCTGGCTCCTGTCATCCCGCTGCCCATACTGCCAGCCATGGCCGAAGAATCCGATCGCAGACCCCCCTCCGAGCATGCTTCGCGCATGCGCCGCCCTGCCGAGGGGGTCATGACCCTGCGTGAACCGCCGCACAGCATTGAACTAGAGCGAGCGGTGCTCTCCGTCTTGTTACAGGGAGAACATGCGGCGGCCATGCACGTGGTGCGGGAAAAATTACCGCATCCCCTCGGTTTTTTCCAGCGCGACCATCGCATTATTTACCAAATTTGCTTGGATCTTGACGATGAGGCGCGGCGAGTGGATGCCAGTTCCGTGGCCGAACGCCTGCAGAATACCACCTTCGGAGTTTTGGTAGAGCGCCTGCGCCAACAGCAGGCCCTCCAGGAAGCGGATCAATTGGACGGCATGGGCCGCGAGCGCCTGCGCTCCCTTTACCGCTATCGCGATGAGGATGCGGCGAAGCAGTATGAAGAGAGTTCGCTCGCGGCGATTGGGGGCTTTGATAGCTTGGTGGCGATTATGGAAGCCTACGCCAGCGCTGCTGGTTTGGGCTCTAACGCTGATTTAATTAAAGATCTCTATCTCAAGCGGCAGCTAATCCGTCGCCTCGGTGGGTTGGTTGACAATGCTTACCGTTCCCCGGATCCCTTCCGCACCCTGGTCGAAGTTGCTTCGGCTGATGTTTTGGCTTTGAGCCGCCGCGCCGATGGTTCGCAGATTTATAGTATCGATACAGTGGTAGATGAAACCCTTGAGGCTATTGGTGAGCGACAGAGCAATCCTAATGTCGGCGTGCAAACCGGTTTTTCTGGCCTTGATGAGCGCCTCATGAGCCTGCGCCCCGGCGGTCTGTATGTGCTCGCGGCCCGCCCGGGCGTAGGTAAAACTTCTTTTGCGTTGAGCCTTGTCGACAATGTCTTAGCCGCAAATGGTGACGATCATGTGCTCTTTTTCTCTCTTGAGGTGGATCGCGTCGACTTGGTGAAAAAGCTGCTGACCGGAGCGGCGCGCATTGATTTCGCCAAAATCGAAAGCGGTTTATTATCGCCAGAGGAAACCGATGCCCTTACGGCAGCCGCTGATCAGATGCGGCAGAAGAAGCTCGACCTCATGGACGTCTCCGATCTCACCGTGCAGGGGCTGCGCTCGGTGATCAAACGCCACCAATTAGAGGTGGGAAAATTGGCCTTGGTGGTCATCGATTATCTCCAGCTGCTCTCCTCATCGCGGCCTTCCCAGACTGAGTACGAAAAGGTGTCAGAGATTACCCGTACCCTCAAGGTGCTGGCGAAAGAGTTGCGCATACCAGTGATCGCCCTCTCTCAGCTCAATCGCGAATCCGAGCGCGGTGGCCAGCCGCGGCCGCCGCGGGTCTCTGACCTGCGCGGCTCGGGATCGGTGGAACAGGACGCCGACGCGGTGATCTTCTTGCATCAAGAAAGCGGCCAGGACGACGATCAAACCCGGGCCCAGGGCCGCAGTCTCAAAATTATCGTCGCCAAAAACCGTTTTGGCCCCATGGGCGAATCCGATGTGCGCTTCTTCCCTGCCCGCCAGCGCTTTGTCGAGGTGCCCACGGGCGAAGATGGCACCAGTGCGGCAGATCAGCCGCCGGCCCATCAACGCAGTTCGGTGCGCTACGACACGGCCCCCGAGGACAGCGAAAATCTCTTTATGTAATTCGGCCGGCCCCGCTCACCCTTACATGGTGGTGTAGTCGCCGGCGGCTTCGCTGCGGGGATCGCTGCCGCGTATGCCTTCGAAATGGTGTTCACTGAGGTGGGTGACGGCGGCGATAATGCCGGCGATAATTAAACTCGGAATCAGGGCCAGAAGGGCGATGGTGGCGGCCATGGTGGCCACCGCATCCGAGCCGCCCTCAAGCCGCCGTAGCCGGCCACGGCGGATGGCGAGAACCGCTATCAGGGCCGCAATCATTGCCAACGGCACCGCGAAGGGCGGTAACCAGAAGATCATGAGGGCGACTAGGGCGAGGAGAAGGGCAAGCCACGACATAATCTCACATTAGCCAGGCTTGGGGAAAAGCCAATGCCCGCCCGGCACCCTGGGAGATGGAAACCCTTGGTCTTTGGCACGCTTGCCGCATAATCCACTGTATGTCGACCACGGCCCCTAACTTTCAGAGTAATCGCGGCCGCGATGTTACTGATGTCAACGATCTTGTCGCTCTTTACGACAAGACCTTTGCCGATGACGGTGCGGGCACAACGCGGCGCCGGCCCCGGCATTGGTCCACAGATTTTCCCGTTGATGGCCGGCCCGTCGCGCCCTCGGCCGATGACTCGGTGCGCTCCTTGGTGGTGCGGCGAAAGCAGACCGGGACATGGGTTCCGCGGCCATCCTTCTTGGTGCGTGGAATGTGGCTGGTCTTAGTCCTCACGCTTGCGGTATTAACTGTGTTTGCAGGGTTGTTGGCACACTTAGTCGCCGGTATTGCCGATGGCGTGCGTGCTGATTTGATTGAACCTACTCAGGTGCTGCAAGAGCCCCTGCCTGACTCGCAAAAGCTGCGCGATGCTCAATCCTTTGGCTTATTATTAGAGCAGCGACCGCAGCGACGTCTTGATTTGGAGTTTGCCCGTCTCCAAGCGCTTTTGGAGGTGGATGATTTGCTGCAGTCCCGCCAATTGCTCTTGGACCTGGCCCAGCCCCACCGCCTGCGCGAATTGTCGCCAGGGCAGCGATTACAGCTAATAGAGGGGCTGGTGTCGGTGCGCGATAGCGAGCGCGCGCGGTATCTACTCATGCAAAGCGATTGGCAGCGCTGGAATGCCGAGCAGCGACGACGGGCCACCGGTTTGGCTGGGCGTTTGCACCTTGCGCAGCGTGGGCCTTAGGACAAACGGTTGCGATAGTCCTCATAGCCGAAGCGGCGCAGGATGCGCAGGTCAGCGCCGTCCCAGAGGGCGATGGAAGGATGCCGCACCCCATTGAACTGGGTGGTTTTTACCATGGTGTAGTGGGTCATATCCGCAAAGACGAGTTTTTGTCCCAGGCGCAGGGGCTCGGGAAAGCTCCAGTCGCCGATCACATCCCCAGCCAGACAGGTGAGGCCACCGAGGCGATAGGTATGGGGAAATTGACCCGGGTCGCCGGCGCCGTGGATGGTGGGCCGGTAGGGCATTTCCAGAACATCGGGCATATGGGCGGTGGCCGAGCAGTCGAGGATGGCCAGGGGCATACTATTGTGACTGAGGTCTTCCACCTGGGTGACTAATACCCCCGTATCCACCGCCCAGGCCTCGCCGGGTTCCAAATAGAGGCGTTCCAGATTGGGATAGCGGGCCAGCAGGCCGCGCAGGGTCTCGATTAGGAGGGGGCGATTATAGTCGGGCTTGGTCACCCAGTGGCCGCCGCCCAGATTGAGCCAGCGCACCCGGCTCAGAACATCGCCAAAATTGCTTTCCAGGGCCGCAACCACCCGGGCCAGGGTTTCGGCACCCTGCTCGCAGAGCACGTGCAGGTGTAGGCCGTCCAGTTCATCAATCAGGCCGGGGTCGGCATCCAGGGCCTCCCGGGTGCAGCCCAGGCGCGAGCAGGGGGCACAGGGATTGTAGAGCTCGACTTCCACCTCGGCATAGCCGGGATTCACGCGCAGGCCGATCTCCATCGGCCGCGCGGCGCCGCGCACCGTGGCTAGATGGCGGCGCACCTGACCGGGGCTATTAAAGACTAGGTGGTCGGCATAGGGCAGGGTATCGGCGAGATCGACATCGGAAAAAGCGGGGGCGTAGGCATGCACTTCGCCGCCCATTTCCTCGCGGGCCAGCCGCGCTTCCAAAGGCCCCGAGGCACAGCAACCGCTCAAGAATGGCCGCAGTAGGGGAAAGGCCGCCCACAGGGCAAAGCCCTTGAGGGCTAAGAGCACGCTCAATTGCGGAATCTGCGTCGCCACCTCGGCCATAATCTGCGCATTGCGCTCTAATATCCGGGTATCCACCACATAGCAGGGACTGGGCACCGTATCCCAGTCAAGATCGTGAATCGGAGTTTCAGCCATGGGTGACTACCTGGAATGGGGGTTGGCGGCCAGCGCTCGTAGGGTTATGTCGATGCGTCGTGCCTAAAAAAATCTGAGTAAACCACGAAGCTCACGAAGGACACGAAGGAGAGCGGTTGGGGATGGTTTGCACCCGTTTCCGTGCTTACCGGGCTTTGATTGAGCAGAGGGTGCTTGGCCCGCTGCGCTGGGCGCTTCGGCCCAGGCTCTTCGCCACGGAAGCTCGGAGGCACGGAGGGCAGGAGAGAACAGAAAGGCCCTTCGTGATCTTCGTGCCCTTCGTGGTGAACCATCTCTGGGTAAACCACGAAGGGCACCAAGGGATTAAAGGTCCGAGGCCGGTTAGGGCACCGGGTGGGAGGTTTCGGGCCAGGTTTCCACCCAGGGCAGGCCGTAGTCGCCGATGGCGGCCATAAAGGGGGCGGGGTCGAGCTGCTCGACATTCCATACCCCGGGTTTTTTCCAGGTGTTTTCTAAGAGCAGCTTGGCGCCGAGCATGGCCGGCACCCCGGTGGTGTAGCTAATGGCCTGAGAGCGCACTTCCTGCCAGCAGGCGGCGTGGTCGCAAACATTGTAGATGTAGTAGGTCTTTTTCTCGCCCGCATGGGTAATGCCCGTAATCCAGCAGCCAATATTGGTCTTTCCGGTGTAGTTTTCACCCAGGCTTTCGGGCTTGGGCAGTACCGCCTTTAAGAACTCCAGGGGCACAATCTGCTGGCCCTGGAAGTCGATGGGCTGGATCGAGGTCATGCCCACATTACCCAGCACCCGCAGGTGGGTGAGGTACTCTTGTCCGAAGGTCATCCAAAAGCGGATGCGCTGCAGGCCCGGCAGGTTTTGCGCCAGGCTTTCCAGCTCTTCGTGGTACATCAGGTACATGTCCTTGACGCCGCACTCGGCGAAGTCGAAGGGGGCGTGCACGCTTAAGGGATCAGTTTCCTTCCACTCGCCGTTTTCCCAGTAACGGCCGCGGGCAGTGATTTCGCGGATATTGATTTCCGGATTAAAATTGGTGGCAAAGGCCTTGCCATGGCTGCCAGCATTGCAGTCCATAATGTCGACGGTGTGCACTTCCTTGAAGTGCTGCTGTACCGCCCAGGCGCAGTAAATGTTGGTTTGGCCGGGGTCAAAACCGCAGCCGAGAATGGCGCTGAGGCCGGCCTTCTCAAAGCGCTCGCGGTAGGCCCATTGCCAGTGGTATTCAAACTTCGCCACATCCTTGGGTTCGTAATTGGCGGTATCCAGGTAGTACACCCCGGCTTCCAGGCA
>REDX01000229.1 GCA_007695355.1 Planctomycetota bacterium | reverse complement strand
TGATGCGCTCAAGGATGGGCTTGCGCTCGGCAATCATATCGTACCAGGCCTGCACCGCGTCGTCCTGATTGGGCATTAGGGCCAGGTGCGGTTTGGCTTCCAGGCCCCGCACAAAGGGCGGCAGGCGGCCAATATCCAGACGCAGGAGCAGGGTATGGGTGCCGGCCTCCAGGCGCAGGGGGGTATCTAAGTCCACCTGCTGACCGCCCAGCCAGGCGGTGGCCTCGCCAGCGCTTAAGCCAGAGAGCAGTTGAGCGGTAATGGTTTCGGGAATACTCAGCACCGTGGTCATCAGCAGGGTGCCCGGTTGGGGGCGGCCATCGGTGAGGGCCGCCAGATTAATGCGATGATCTACGGCTGGGCGGTCAGTGGCCCAATGGAATTCCGGAGCAAATCGGGTGGACATAATGTGGTGATCGCGGGGGCTCAGGCTCCACCACTGACTACCGGCGAGACTATCGCCCACCTGCGGCAGAGTGTCGATACCGGCGATGTGCGGGTTTTCCTCAAGCGTATTGGGGGCTAAGGGCCCCAGGACAAGCCATTCGCCAAAGCAGATGCCCGGTTGAATGTCCACCACGGGGACGCGGTCTTGACCGTGGAAATTACCCGGAGTGGCGGCAATGGGGGTAGCGCTGTCGCCCCGGGGCTGTTGCGGAATTTGCGCCATTTGCTCTTCGGCAATGCGGTTCCATTGGTTGCGACGGCCTTCATCGTCGGTGACTGCGTATGCGGTGATGGCTTCAGGTCCGCGGATCAAGAGATAGGGCCCCACGGCCACTGGCGCGGCATAGGTGGGGTCAATGTCATTGCGCATGAGCACCTGCAGCGAGCGCCCGGGCATGGCCACATTGAGCTGCCCCTTGGGACGGGCAAAGCTCATTCGGCAGCCTTGGCCGCTATTGCCCGCCAACAGCCATTCCCCGGCTTGAATCATGGGCATGGAGGGATTGGGGCCGCCATCCGCCAAATCCCAGCGATGGGCCAGCCAATGACCCGTCTCGGGATCGTAGACATCACCAGAACTGTAGGGTCGCACCGCGTGGCGGGGCCGGTGAATGTGATGCACCCGCAGGGTAAAGAGCTGGTCATCAATCATCAGCGGCGGCATGGGCCAGCTGCTGCTGCTGAGCAGGGGGACATAGCCGCCGCTAAAGCTGCGCCGTCGCGTTTGCCAGGCCTGGCGGTAGCCGACGCGGCCATCGGCCTCTAGCCACAGCTCAACCGCTGAGTGGCCAAGATTGGTGGAAAAGTACGCACGATTGCCGTCAATCAGGGGGGGCAAACGATTGCCATAAATAATCGGCATGCGGCGGCTAAGTAGAGCACCATCGCTGGCGGCAATTAAGGCGCCATCGTGGGTGATAATGACATCACGGTGCTGGTCATCATGGTGCAGGCGCATGGCCGCCAGACCCCAGCCATTGCCGGGCATACCATCCCAGAACCAGCGAAAATCAGCAGGACGTGGGGTCCACGCTATATAATCTACCGGTTCACCACTCAGATGACGCTGCCAACGGGTCTCGCCGCTCGCGGCATCCAGAGCCTGCACCACTACCTGCTCACTCTCAGGATCCTGGCCGTGGATAATCAGCAGATCATCCACCACCAGGGGAGTGGCCAGATGAATACCCTGGGCGCGTAGCCCCGTGTCCACCGACCATTGCAGGGTGCCCTGATGATCAACACACAGGGCGCGGCCGGTGCCAAACCAGGCCCACACCCGATCCTCTGTGGCCACCGGGGTGGTGGAGGCGGTATTGCCTTCGGCGCTGATGCCGGAAGCCTCCACCTGCCACAGCAGCTCGCCGCTGGCAAGATCGACAGCAAGCAGTTGATCGGGATTGGCAGTGGCAAAGACGCGCTCGCCCACCGCCACCAGACCGCCATCGCCGGCGGGCACGCTGCGCCGCCAGGCTACATTAAAACCGCTCTCATCATTCCACACCAAGGGCGGTTCAGCATCGGGGTAGCGGCTGGTATTATTGGGGCCGCGCCAGCCCTGTAATTGCGGTGGCGGCAGACTGGCGCTAGTAGGGTTCACGCTTTCAGGACTGCCAGCAGTGCAGAACCACAGCTCTGCCGTGGTGGCTTCAAGGTGATTGCTGATGCGCAGCAGCATCTCATTGCGACCTGCTTCCAGGGGGAGGCGCAGAATGATTGGTTGCTGGGGGTTTCGTAGTTGCGCGGGGGGCGTGTATTCCACCAGGCGGCGGTTAATCCATACCTGCACCGCCTCCTGGGCGCCGCGCAGGGCGAGGAAATAGTCGCCGCTGGCGGCCACATCCACGGAGGTGCTGGCAAAGGTGAGACTGCGCTGGGGCCGGCCCGAGTGGCGACGTTCCGAATAGTCCCAGTCGCGGCCCACCCGATCGGGCACTGCTGGTACCGGGTCACGATGGATGCTGGCCATACTTTCCCAGCTCAGTTCGGTGGCCTCCACCCCTGTCGTGCCCAGGGCATCGGCGGGATAGGTGAAGGGGGGAATAATTTCCGGCATTGGGGCCGTGGGAAATTCGTCCACAACAAAGGGCCCAATCACCTGCCAGGCGCTCAGCCGCTGCCAGCGCTGCGGCGCATCGCTGTTCACTGCGGGTAGTTGATTGACCCCATCGCTGAGCTCCAGCAGGTCCTCACCATGGTGGGGGCCAAAGCGCGGGTCGGCTTGCAGGACTTCGGCGGCAATGGGCTCGGCAAACAGACTACTGTGCAGCCAGGGGCGCAGGGCATCCTCAGCAATGGTACCAGCGGCCACCGTCACTGCCGCCGCGGCATCGGCGAGACGGCGGGGATAATCGCTCCAGGCCAGATGCGCCGCTAGGGCCCGGTGGAGATCGTTGAGCTCGACAGCGCCGTTGTCCTGATCAAGGGCCAAGGCATGCTCTGGATCCACCTGCTCCACCTTGACCGTCAGTCGGCCATTGAGTTCTTGCTCACGCATAAAGCGGTAAGAACCCAGTAACTCCTGGCGCCGGGTGCCGCTGATGGCGCCGCTGCGTTCGCCCATACTGCCGCTGAGTTGATAGGTTCCGCTGATGGTTCCTTGGCTATTGATGTCGACCTCGCTGGCCAGGGAAACCGGGCGTGGTTCGCCATCGCTGGGCACCCAGCCATCGGCCAGCAGGGTGATATCCAGCGTGCCGCTGAGGCGCTGCGGGGAATCCACCGTGAAGCCATCGCTGTCCACCACATGGCTCGCGCGGTTCCAGGTGGGGCTGCTGCCGGTGGCGGAGATCCATGTCCCATCGCGCCGGTGCAGCAGCACATCCAGGCCCTTTTCTTCGCCATCAATGGCGTTCTCGGCATGCAGCCGATAGGCAACGCTATTGCGTTGCGGGCTGGTGCTCACACTGATGCGTTCTTGGCGCTGGACATAGGCATCGCTGTCCTCCTGCAAACGATGCTGCCAGAGAAAACCACCGCGGGTAAGCATGGTGCGTGGCGTCCAGGTCAGCAGCAGAGAGCCATCCACGGCCACCACCGCGCCGCTCTCGTCCCGCTGCAGAATTAATTCGGAGGTGTCCACGTCCTGGATCAGCACATCATCGGGCACCGATTCTATTTCGACCCGCTGCCAAGCCCCGCCCCGCCAGGGCACCCGCAGCACCAAGGCATGAATAATAAATGCCTGATCCAAGCGAAACACCAGATCCAAGGCAGGCCCCTGGGCAAGATCCTCCTGCCAGCGTTTCTGCAGTCGCTCTTCAGCCTGCTGTCGCAGTTCACTCAGGCTCTCCTCCGCCGCCACCGGGGCTAAGCCGAAAGCAGCAAGACAGACCATGGCGGTGCACATAATCAGATGGCGCATAATGGGTATTTCCTTATGAGAATTTTACGAGCGGCGGTCAAAAACTGCTGTGCCGAGCTGGGGATCGGCGTTCCCAGGGACCATGCATTAGGGTGTTTCCTGGGATTGTTGCTGATAATTTTCGAGGGCTTGCAGATATAATCGGGCGCGGGCAGCGTGGCGGGTGCCGGCGAGGCGCTCAATGATCTGTTCAAAATAATGGCGATGGGTGGCGATTTGCCGCATCAGTCCGGCGTAGTCGGTGAGGCCGCCGCCCCACACGCTGGCAAAATGGGCGGTCATGCTTACCCCTCGCTCGCGGGCAAAGGGGGGCACCCGGCCCACGTCGCTGCGCACAATGAGAGTATAGTGGCCCAGACCCAGATGGACGATTTCATCATCCTTGATTGCCACGCCATTGAGCCAGGCCTGCTTGGCCCCGCGCAGGTGAAAGCGCAGGGTTTGCACCCGGGGATTATCTACCACGGTGGCAAAATAACTCACGCTGGTTGATTGATAGTCGATGGGGCCCAGGACATCCAGATGGCGCGGACTGCCACGCTCATCCCGTTCCAGGTGCTTATCGGCAACCGGGGCAAAGCTGAAGCTGTGAGCGCCGATGCTAATGGCGCTGCCTGCCACCGGTAAGGCCGTGTCCACTCCGCCAAGGTCTTGCAGGTGATCGCCGGGAACCTGATCGGGAATGGGGCCGCAGACCAACCAGCTATCGGGCAATTGGCCGATACGCAGGCGCGCCAGCGCTGCTCCGTCGGGGGTGCTGCTGGCGGGACGGGGGGCAATGGTTTTGGGCTGTGCTGGGGCCTGGCGCAGGGGCATAAAGGCAAACAGGCTTTCAGCGATCACTTGATCCTGATAGCGGCGGCCCTCCTCGCCGTCAATTTCCAGGGCGTAGAGCGCATCGTATTGCCGCAGATACAACCGACGACCTATGGCCACCGGGGAAGCGCGTATTTTGCCAATGTTGACTCGGCTTAAGGGCAGGGCGTGCTCATCGGCGGTGACAAAGGCCAACTGTCCGTGCTTTTCGTTGCCCTGGAAGCCGGGCATGGGATCGCCGCCATCACCCACCAGCACCAAGCCCCCCATCAGCCGCGGCGGCAGGGTGGGATCGGTGCCGCCTTCCAGGACTTTGCGTTGGCGTAAGCGATGCCGGCCACTCTCCCGCTGCCAGAGGTCCACCTGCATCCACGGCAGGGGATAGTGCTGGGGCACATGGGCGCGATCGGTGAGGGGCTGAAAGAGCATATCCTCCACCAGTAAGGGGGCTGGATAGACGTGCTTGGTGCCAAACTCGTGGTTATCTTTAATATTACCGCGGCCAGTTGTGTGGCGGTTGAGCCAGAGGGTGCGGGCGTGCACCCTGCCCTGGCTATCCAGCCATAACTGCGCCTTTTCCTGGCCCAGCACTGACACCGCATACACCGTATCGCCGTCGATCACTGGGCCGCTGCGATGGCCCTCCAGGCGGAAAATACGGCGCAAGAGGATGCGCCCATCGCTAGGATCGATCACCGCGCCATCGCCGGTGATGAGCAGATGGCGTTGATCTCCGGCGTGCGTGATCAGGCGCATCACCGCCAGCCCATTGCCCAGGCTGTTGCTATAGTCGAAGCGATCGCTGAGCAGGCTGCGCCGGGGGGTGGCGCGGGTAAGCCAGCGTTCCTCGCCGTTGGCGGCATCCAGGGCCAGCAGGGCATACTGCCCACCCTGGTCCACCTCGCGATGCACCTGCAGGATCACGGTATCATCGAGGACCACCGGGTGGCCCATACTATAGTCATTGCTGGGCGCATCGGTGGACACCAGCCAGCGCAGACTGCCATCGTGGTCAAAGCGCGCGGCTACGCCGGTGCCAAACTGGACAAAAATGCCCTCGGCAGTCACCACCGGTGCTTGGGTGGCGGTGCCCTGAAGCCGGCGCTCAATGCCCAGTTCGCTTACAGCACTGCGAAGATCCCGCCAACGGGCATCACCACCCTGGCCGTCCTGCAGGGCGGCATAATAATCCCCCAGGGGATCGGGATGGTCGTCGCTGAGCAAATGCGAGGCGCGCACTGATACGACACAGGCGCTGCCTTGCCATAAGATCTCACCACTGTCCGCATCAATGCAGAAGAGCTGATGTGGTTCGGCCAGCACATACAGTTTGCCATCGCGATACACCGGCTCGGCATGGCCCAGGGGCAGGGGCAGCGACCAGGCCACATTGGTTCCGTCCTCAAGATTAAAGCCCAGGGGCGGATCGGCCTCGGGATTGCGCCCATGCCAATCCTGGCGATGGCCGCGCGGGCCATCGGCATCGGGCCAATGGCCGCCCTGGCTACGCTCGCGGCTGTTATGCGGATCGCCACTGCTGGCCAGATGCAGGGCAAAGCCGGTGGTGCTTATGCGGCCCATGGGTTTTTCGCTATAGCCATCGGTATAATGCAGAATGCTCCAATGGCGATTGCTGCGCGGCGAGGAATGCACCCGCACGAGAATTGCATTCTCCCCATCCTGCAGGGGTAAGCGGAAGCGATCGGGGACATCGGCCTCGTCATGGCCGCTGCTGTGCCAGACCAAGACATCGTTGACCCATACCCGGGCGCTGCCCTGCACCCGCAGCGCCACCCAGGGGGCGCTTGCGCCATCGCTGTTGAGCGTGGTGCTGGCATACCAGGCAAAGGATTCCATACCATTTATACCGCCGGCACTGGCCAGGGGATGATCGGGGGCGGTGACCAAGCCATCCGCCTCCACCTGGGCGGGCAGCCAGCGCGCCGGGCTCTCATCAATTTCCGCCCCACTGCGATCGGCAAATTGGCGGGCCCGTTGATAGCGCAAATCCGCATCGCTTACCAGGGTGGGAGTGCGCGGCATGGCATCGGTATCGGCGACAAAAAAGGGCCCGCAGAACTGCCACTGGGCCAGGTGCTGCCAGCTTTGCCCCTCGGAGATGGCAGTATCCCTCACCGCTTCCCCAGACCAGGCCTGGGCGGTGTGGTAGGGCCCAAAGCGCAGCGCCTCGTCCCCATCCAGTTGCTCAGGGGCCGCGGGATCATCGGCAAGGAGACGCCGGGCACGAGCCAGCAGGGTCGCCACATAGGCGCTGTGATCGCCAGCGCTCTCAATCAGGGGATCAGCCACCGCCATGCGCTCAATGGCCGTTTGCATGGCCATGGGATAGTTACGCCGCACCTCATCCAGGGCCATGATTTGGCGCAATAGCCGCGCTGCGTAGTGGCTGGGCGGCATATCTTCATGCCCTTGATTGAGCACCTCCAGGGGAGCGGTGCCGCGCTGCCCCGGGCGCAGACTGCCGCTGATATCCCCGGTCCATTCGCCAGCAGCGCCCTTACTGTGGTAGGTTCCCTGGGCGCGGCGATCTTCCATAACCCCGCTGATGGTGCCGCTGGCATTGCCGAGGAAATTTTTCCCTCCAGCGGCGCG
>REDX01000163.1 GCA_007695355.1 Planctomycetota bacterium | reverse complement strand
AGACCAACCAGGCCGGCTTGGCGATGGTGATGATGATGGTGGTCGTGGGAGTGGTCGTGGGAGTGGTCGTGGGAGTGGGAGTGGTCGTGAGAGTGGTCGTGGGAGTGATGATGACCGTGGTCATGGGCGTGATGGTGGTGACCGCGGCCACTAAGGGCCCGCTGCAGCATCCACACCCCCATGCCCAGCATAATCAGGCCGGCGAGCAGGGCGATGCCGCTATCGAAGGCCTCCAGATCATTCGGGCCGAGCAGGCGGGTGAGGGTAAAGGCGAGGCCAAGGGCGAAGACCATCACCGTGTGCGCGGCCGTGGCGCTAAGGCCAGCGATAAGGGCATCGCTCACCCGCCCCCGCTGGCCCAAGAGCCAGGCCGACATCAGCGCCTTGCCATGGCCCGGGGCCAGGGCATGGCCCATGCCGTAGACAAAGGCGATGAGGATGCCGAGCCACCAGGCGAGGGGATTATCGGCGTGGAAGAGTTTTTCACCCAGGGCATTGGTCCAATGGCGGTAGGGACTGCTGGGTTCAAGTGGGGGATCCACCGCCGCAGTCGGCTCGGCCGGGGCCGCGGCTCCAGCCGGCAGCAGACGGATGCGGCGCTGGTACTGGGGGCGATCATCAAAGCCCGGGGGCGCTACGCCGGCGCGGCTGGCGGCGCGTAGGGTCTCATAATCCAAGCCATCGCGGGGTTCGTCCCCCCCGTCCACCAATTGCCAGGGCGCGGAGACGGTGACAAAGATGCGGCTGACATGGGCCCGGGAGGCGGGGCGAAAATGGGTGCTGATGGTGAGCTCTATGCCCGCGCTTTCAGCGGGGAGATCGGCAACTAAATCCACCAACTCGCGCACCGGCTTGGCCCCAGTTTGGGCAAAGTCATAGAGATCGAGCTGCGGCGGGGCATGGGGCCGCAGGGCCAGGGCCTGGTCGCCCAACTGCACCTGGGTGTAGCGCAGGGCAAAGGCCAGGGCCCGCTGCCGGGCCTGGTCTAACTCTTCGTTATCAATGCGGCCATCGCGATTGCGATCGGCCTCTTGACGCCAACGCGCCCCGGGGAATTCGGCGTAGTCCGTCTCTACGCGAAGGCGCAGATAACCGCCTTCAATATGCGCCTGTAAATACTGATCGACGGCGGCCTCACCGTGGATGTGCTGCGGCCAACTCTCATCAGCGCCCCCGGCAAGCAGCAGGGCAAGGATCCACCAACTCAGGGCCACGCCGGCAAAGCCTCTGGCGCCTGCATGCCAACATCTGCATAATAGGCCTGGAATTCGGCCAGGGCCTCGGCCGCCTGCGCTTCCCGACCTAATTCACGCAGGCACCAAATGCGAGCAATCATCCAGGTCAGAGGATCATGCTGATCCTCAAGCAGGGACTCCACCAGATTGAGGGCCTCTTCCCAGCGATCGATGAGAGCGAGGGCACGGGCGCGATCCCCGCGGATGCCATAGAGGCGGAATACCGCCAAAGGGTCATTGGATTCAACGAGACGTTCCTCAATGGCGAGGGTGACCAGGGCACCAGCCGCCGCCTGATGCGCCCACTGGCGAAGGCCTAAGCTGTCATAAATGACACCAAGGCCCACTCGCTCACCGGAATTACCAGCCTCCGGCGGCGCGACAAGCCAACCGTGATCGATAGTCCGAAGCATCTCGGCCAAGGCCTCGGCTTCTAATTCCCGGGAGAGCATTTCCAAAACCAGCAGACGCAGGGCATCGGGGCCCCGCCCCACCATGCGCGCGCCGCGCTCTAAGGCCGCTGCCGGCTCAAGGATCAACTGCAGACGCAATTCCTCAATCAGCAAGGCTGTTTCCTCGGGCCAACGGCGCAGGGCCTCGCGAGCCAGGGTCAACTGCAGAGTGCGAGTGCGCAGGGCCTCAGCAGGATCATCATCGGGCACCGGTCGGCGAATCAATTCCATGGCAAGCAGAGGGTCGCCAGCACCCAGCTGAAGATAACGCTGGGCATCGGCGTCCGCCTCTTGATGACGGCCCAGGGCCTGGAAGCAGGCGCGACGCATGCTGTAGCCATCGGGCCACTCCGGCCAGCGCTCGATCACCGCCTCGGTGAGGGCCAATGCTTCCTTTACCTCACCCAGTAAGAAGCGGCACTCCGCCACCAGCAACTGCAGCCGACGCAGCTCTGCCTCATCGGCGGATCCTTCGGGCACCCCGCCGTGGTGTCGCTGCTGTAGGGTCTGCAATTGGGCCAGGGTAAGATCGAGGATTTCCTGGGCTTCGGCACGGCTCATGTGCGGGTGGGCCGACAATAGGGCCGGCAGCCAGCTGAGGAGACCAATGAGACAAAGCTTTACCCACATCTGTTGCATGGGATGGTTGTGGTTTGCAGGGGATAAATGCAACGGTGGTGTGCTACAGTCGTAAAGCCTCTGTCGAGCCGTCCCTGCCGCCGGCCGGTCGCCGTGAAAGCATCACCTCTCCCCTCCCCCCCGCATTAGGAGCCCCCCCCCCATGCAAGGACCTGCCATCTTCCTGGCCCAATTCATGGCCGATTCCGCCCCCTTCGATTCTTGGGCCAATGTCTGCCGTTGGGCCGGTGAACTCGGCTATGCCGGGCTTCAGGTGCCCAGCTGGGATGCGCGCTGCATCAATCTCGAGCTCGCCGCCACCAGCGATGCCTACTGCGATGAACTGCGCGGCGTCGCCGCCGAACACGGCCTCACCATTACCGAACTCTCCACCCATCTTCAGGGCCAGCTGGTGGCGGTGCATCCCGCCTATGACGAGCTCTTCGATGCCTTCGCCCCGGAGGCGGTGCGCGGCAAACCGGCAGCTCGCAGCGCCTGGGCGGCCGAGCAGGTGAAACTCTGCCTCCAGGCCAGCCAGCGCCTCGGCTGCGCCGCCATGCCCAGCTTTACCGGGGCCCTGCTTTGGCACACCATGTACCCCTGGCCACAGCGCCCTGCCGGCCTGGTGGAAACCGGTTTTGCCGAGCTGGCCAAGCGTTGGAAGCCCCTCTTAGATACGGCCGAAGAGTGCGGCGTCGACATTGCCTGGGAAGTACACCCTGGCGAGGACGTTCACGATGGCGCCACCTGGGAGCGCTTCCTCGATGCCCTCGATGGTCACCCGCGGGCCAATCTGCTCTACGATCCCTCGCATCTGGTGCTGCAGGCCATGGACTATGTGGATTTCTTGACGCGCTATATCGACCGGGTGAAGTGCTTCCACGTCAAGGATGCCGAATTCCGCCCCAATGGCCGGGTTGGCGCCTACGGCGGTTACCTGCCCTGGGCCGATCGCGCCGGCCGCTTCCGCTCGCTCGGCGATGGTGAAATCGATTTTGGCGCCATTTTCTCAGTCTTTAGCCAGCACCGCTGGCAGGGCTGGGCGGTGCTCGAATGGGAATGCTGCTTCAAAGACCCCGGGCAAGGTGCCCGCGAGGGGGTGGACTTTATCAATGCCCACATGATTACCCCCGCTGCCAAAAGCTTCGACGACTTCGCCGGTGCCGCCGCCGACGAAGGGCGGAATCGGCGCATCCTCGGCATCTAAAGCGCCCAGCACCAGGCAGGACGGCTACTATGCCAGCCATTATTGCGAGCAGTATTATCTACCTGATCAATCTGCTCATCCGCCGTTGGCACCAAGGCCGGCCCTTTTCCCGGGGGCACAGCCTCCTGGTGGCCGCCCTCACCCTGCTCGTCAACCTCGGCGGGCTGTGGGCGGCCCTGGCCTTCGGCCTGCCAAGCCAAGGTGATCTCAGCATCTTGGTGATTATTATCCTCGCCTTCAGCGTCGCCATCGGCGTTGCCACCACCGGGCTCTACATTGTCGCCGCCTGCGTGGTGGAACAGGTTATCGGCCGGCGGGTTCGCATTCCCTGGTTGATCCCTGTTTTTGGCCTAAGCGGCGAGGTTTCCTAGGCCGACTCCCAGGGGTTTGCCTTGTTTGCAGCCCGCCTACCCTAACCAGGCGCCCAAGCGCCTTTCCGCGCCCAGCGCCCCCGCGGTGGTCCTACTTCTTTCCTAACCCTCCATCCTTCCCTCTCCACGCCCTAGAAGGAAACTCCCCATGCGTAAAATTCGACTCGGTATGATTGGCGGTGGCCACGGTGCATTTATCGGCGCTGTACATCGCATGGCCGCGGCCCTCGATGGTCAGATGGAATTGGTCTGCGGGGCCTTCTCCTCAAACCCTGAGCGCAGCGCCGCCTCCGGCGCTACCCTGCTGCTGCCCAGCGAGCGGGTCTACCCCGATTACGCCACCATGCTCAGCTCCGAGGCCGCCCTGCCGGCCGATCAGCGCATGGATGCGGTGGCCATTGTCACCCCCAATAAGAGTCACTACGCCATTTCCGTCGCCGCCATTGAAGCCGGTTTCCATGTCATCTGCGATAAGCCGGCCACCTTCACCCTAGCCGAAGCAGTGCAGCTGCGGGATCTGGTGGCCGGCTCGAACCGCCTCTATGCCCTAACCCATAATTATACCGGCTACCCCATGGTTAAAGAAGCCCGGGAGTTAGTGCGCACCGGCCAATTGGGAACTATTCGCAAGGTTGTCGTTGAATACCCCCAGGGCTGGCTCGCCGAGGCCATCGAAAGCGGCGGACAGAAGCAGGCGGATTGGCGCACCGATCCCGCCCAGGCCGGCATCAGCTGCTGCATGGGCGACATTGGCACCCACGCCGAAAACCTGGCCGAATATATTACCGGCCTGCAGATCGAGAGCCTCTGCGCCGATTTGAGCACCTTCGTCCCCGGTCGCCGCTTGGACGACGATGGCAATGTGCTGCTGCGCCTCTCCGGTGGCGCCCGCGGCATTCTCTACGCCAGCCAAGTGAGTGTGGGTGAGGAAAACGGCCTGCGTATACGCGTGTACGGCACCAAAGGCGGGGTGGAGTGGGTACAGCTCAATCCCAATACCCTCATTCGCCACCACCTCGAAGGCCCCTCGCAGATTCTGCGCACCGGTGCCAACCACGCCTATTTAAGCGAACAGGCCCTGCACTACACCCGCCTGCCGGCTGGCCACCCCGAAGGCTTTATCGAAGCCTTCGCCAATATTTACCGCTCGGTGGCCCGGGTCATCCAGGCGGAATTGGCGGGCCAAAGCCCCGACCCCAAGGATCTGGACTTCCCCACCATCATTGATGGGGTGCGCGGCATGGCCTTCATCGACTGCGTGGTAAAGAGCAGCCAGGCAGAGGCTAAGTGGACTCCCTTCGTCGTGCCCTAAGTAGCCTCGGGATCCATTGCCCAGCGCGGGCCGGCATCAGCGCCTTTTCGCTGGTGGTGCTGGTCTGCGCTGCCGCTGCCTTGGTCGCGGCCTTTATCTTTCGCTGGCGCGTCTTTATGGCCAGCACCCGCTATTTTATTGTCTTGGGCGCGATTTTACTGGTGCTGATCTGGCTTGGCCGCCTCACCCGGCCCAAATAGGCGGCCTAGTGTCCTAATCTGCGCGATCTTCGCCGACCTTCGGCAGTGGCCGAGCAGCAGCCGCAGAACGAGGCGGGGCACCGTCACCTCCACCACTGGGAACCAAGGCCGGGCTATCGTCATCGGACTCACCGGGGGGATAGTCGGGGACGGGTTCCGCTGCCTCATTGCCGGCCGGGGGCAAGGGCGGGGCAGCGGGGCGCGGAAATAGGCGCCGCCACAGGGCGCCGCAGCCCGCCATAAAAGCAAATAGGCCAATAATAAAGGGCAGAAAGGCGAGGCCGCCTAAAAGCGGGCTGCCCGCAGATAAAAGCAGGGCGGCCAGGCCCCAAGCCACGGCGCAAATGGAAAAGCCGCCGAAGACGCTGCGCCAACTCGGCGGGGATAGAGTCATGTCACCGCTGCCCAGCGCTCGCGGAAAGCGACGGCGCCGTCGGCGCCCATATAACGCCGCAGATAGCGGTCAGGGCTATGCCGCAGATCCACCGCCACCAATCCATCCACCGCGGCATTGAATCCGGCATTCAGGGCAAAGCCATAAAAGCGCCCACCCAGGGCCAAGTAGTGGCGAATCATTACCGGAATCCGCCAAGCCGGATCGATGGCGGCCAGGGCGCGATTGAGCTGCGCAATCTCGCCAAGCTCTTCCTCCAGGGCCGGCGACCAGCAGGGCTCGGCCGGGTGGTAAGCCACCACCGGGCGGATCGCCCGCTGCTGTTCCGGCGGGACCCCGTAATGCCGCAATAGGCAGCGGGTAATCAAACTGCGCATGAGCGGGGGATAGGTGGCGCTAATGCTGACACAGCCAAAGAAGGTATGGCAATGGGGATGGGCCTGAACAAAGGCCCCCAGGCCACACCAGAGGAGATCGAGGGCGTGAAGATCGGTTTGATAGGCCGGGGTAACGAAGGAACGGCCCACCTCCATGCCCCCATCGAAATCGCTCAGATAATCCGCTGGCAGGTGATAGAGACTGGCGCTGTAGAGGCCCTCGCGGCCGTGGCGCTCTACCACCGCCCGGGCATCGGCCACCCGATAACCGCCAACTAGGGCATTGGCGGCATGGTCCCAGACGAGAATATGGAGATGACTATCATCGTAGCGGTCGCGGTCGGCGGCCTGGCCGGTGCCCTCGCCGGCCTGGCGGAAGGTGGCCTCGCGCTCCCGCGCCAAATGGCTGGCTAGGCAGCCCAGTTCATCATAGGCGGCTAGGTAGACCGCGTAATCCCCGCGGCGGTGGACACAGCGGGCCTCCAGCTTGCTGAGCTGCTCGGTGAGCTGGGCCGGCGGCTGGGGGGCGATCAAGGGTTGCTCGACCTGCGCACCAGGAGCGCCGGGCATGGTCAGCCGCTGCTCCGGAGCGCGCACCTCCACCCCCAGGCGCAGGAGGTCAGTGCTGGCAACGGGGGACAATCCGGATGGCAGATTCATAATACTCCCAAGGTGGAGACTAAAGGATCTCCCGCCCAAGCCAATCATGGCTCGTGGCAGCAGGGCGGTGCGCAGGCGGGCGCTAATCAGGCCGCTGAGATAAAAGCGCCGGCGATTGCGCCCGGCGACATGGATGGGCAGACAAGGGGCGCCATAGCGCTGGGCCAGGCGGCCAGCCAGCTGATTCCAGGGCGCATCTTTAATTCGCCAATCGCGCCAAGTCATACGCGATACCGTACCGGCAGGAAACATCATCAGCAGGCCACCCTGCTCAAGGTGGCGACTGGCATCGCGCAGGGCCTGGGCATTGCGGGTTTGCTGGCCACTGCTCAAAATATCGACGCCGATAAAGACCTGCCGGAATTCGGGAATCCGCAGCAGCAGCTGATTGGTAAGGACCCGGGTATCCGGCCGCCGCTGCAGTAGGAGCTTAGTTATCAGAACCCCTTCCAAGGCACCCAGGGGATGGTTTGCCACCACCACCACGGGCCCCTGAGACGGCAGAGCATCGAGATGCTCTAGGCCCTCGATATGATATTCCACCCGCAAAACCGAAAAAATATGCTCCACAAAGGCACAGGTACCCTGCTGCCCACTGGCTAACCACTGATCATATTGCTGACGCATCAAAGGAAAACGCGTCACTGCCCCAATAAGCCAGCGAAGCGGCAGCGCCACCCCATCAAGGGTAAAAGGATTGGCTCTCGCTTCGTGAATCTCCGACGCCGCCGTTACCACCGGGGCAGATTCAGGCCCAAGCTGTCCCGGTGGGCCTATCTCGGTCATTAGAACTCGAGAATATCTTTGGTTTTATCGGCAAGCTCACCTTCCGCCTTCGCTTCATAAGATTTTAGCAATTCGGTAACCGACTCGCTGGCCTGCTTAATCAGATCTTCGGAAATGCGCTCGTCCTTACCGGTGGTTTCAATCCGTTTAATGCCATCGCGGCGAGCATTGCGCATGGCCACCTTGCATTTTTCGCAGGCTTCTTTGGCCTGGGTGGCCAATTGCTTACGGCGCTCTTGGGAGAGGGCGGGGATATTGAGGCGGATTACCGAGCCATCGTTTTGCGGGGTAATTCCGAGATCAGCGATGGTAATCGCCTTTTCAATAGCACGAATGCTGTTCTTATCAAAGGGCTTAAGGACCAACTGCGTTGGCTCAGGCGCGGAAATCTGAGCCAATTGGCGCAGCGGAACCGTGGCCCCGTAGGCCTCGACATGGATATGGTCAAGCATTTGCGGAGCCGCCCGGCCAGTGCGGATGCGCTGGAAATCGTGGAGCTGGGCGCTGAGACTTTTTTCAAAGTGCTCTTCAATTTCTAAGGCGATTTCATCGAATACATCAAGACTCATCGAAAGACTCCAGTCAGTGCTTAGGATCGTGCACCAAGGTGCCGGGGGGATTAGGACCAAGGGCGGCAGTGATCGAACCCGGACGGTGCATATCAAAGACCCGAATCGGAATCGCCTGCTCGCGGCAGAGGGCAAAGGCTGCGGTGTCCATCACCTGCAAGCGCTGGGAAATGGCCTCGTCAAAGGTTAAGTGATCGTATCGCTTCGCGTGCGGATCCTTTGCTGGATCGGCAGAGTAAACACCGTCGACCTGCGACCCCTTAAGGAGACAACGGGCGCCGATTTCGGCGGCGCGCAGGGCAGCGGCGGTGTCTGTGGTGAAAAAGGGCTGGCCAGTGCCACCACCGAAGATTACCACCGTGCGCTTGGCCAGCAGTTCGCGCACGAGAGCGCGATCCTGGGCGATGGAAACATTCGGAATCGCATAGGGGGCGACCACCGTCGCCGCCACACCCGCCTGCTCGAGGGCGGCGCGCAGGGCCACCGCATTGATTAAGGTGGCCAGCATGCCGAGGTCATCAGAGCGACCGCGGGGCTGGTCTAGGTGACGAACATCCTTGCCACGAATGATATTGCCGCCGCCGATGACCAAGGCCACCGACTGGCCGCGCATCACCGCCGGTTGGATTTCTTCGGCAACGCGGCTGAGCATGGCGGGATCAAAAATGCCATCACTCGAACCGCGCAGAGCCTCACCACTGAGTTTAAGAAGCACCGGCTTTTGTGTCATGAACATCAGCCTAGGGCCTACCCCGTCCCTGCCAAGACTCCATCAGCCTAACGGCAGAACTGCGTCTCCCTCAGCGGGCCTGGGCCAAATGGACTTCGCCGGGGCCGGCAACCACCGCATCGACGGCGCTGCCTTGCTGCACGCGCACGCGCACGCGGTCCCCCACGGCTCCGTCATTTAACGCCTCGACGTGCAGGGAAAGGGTGAAGCCGCCACCATCATAGACCAGTAGCACCACCTCGCCTTGGCGCACCGCCGGACGATGGCGGGCCCAATGGGAGCTCACCGGAGTGCCGGAGGGGATAAAGCGCTGGGCCACCATGCCGGAAACGTCCTCGGGGCCATAGCCCTCCACCGCTGCCCCCGGGGCCATCCGCACCCGCTCTAAAATGACATCGTGCAGGGATATCACCGCGCCACGCTCGATGGCCCGGGTGGTTACCGGCACCTTGCGCCAAGCTGAGACCTCTAACACCACCAGCGTGCGAGCCACTTCCTGGCCGCCGCGCATGAGGCGCAGGCGGTAGGGCACATCGCCCCACCAAGCATCGGTGAGTGGCTCGGCCTGCACCTCAACCACCGCCTGGGCATCCGCCGGAAACACCTGAGGGGTGGCAGCACGACGCACCCGCACCTCAATCTGACGGTCTTCGGCACGTCCCCGCAGATGCTCAACCGCCAATTCATTAAGCTGCTCGGAAGACCACTCCTCGCTGGCGCGACGGACCTGGCTACTACCGCGTATCTGTACCGTATCGGCCTGAGCACGCAGGTGGCGACGCAAAAGCTGACGCACCTCCGCCGGCTCGATGGTATAAGTCCCAAGGTCCATAAGTCGGCGCAGGGGAAGCCGGCCAACCAGAGCCACCTGCTCGGCGTCGCTGCCGCGAATTTCTGCAATATCGGCCAGACTGAGCTGATCTTTCTCGACCACCACCGACTCCCGCAGCTGTAGTTCTAAGGCTTGCAGGGGAAGCGCGACCAGCAGCAGCAGCACACAACGCAGCATCTCTACTACCTCACAATTTCATTAGCGGTTTGCATCATTTGATCAGTTGTTCGTATGGACTTCGTATTCATTTCGAATGCGCGCTGAGCGACAATGAGATTGACCATTTCAGTAACCGCTTCGACATTGGATTTTTCAATCGCGCTGCCGCGAATGGCGCCAAATCCTGGGGTAAGGGCGTTGCCCTCTTGCGCCGGCCCAGATCCCACGCTCTCGACAAAGAGATTGCGCCCAATCGCCACCAAACCAGCAGGATTGCGGAAATTGGTGAGCGTAATATCGCCGACATTAGCCTGATCACCATCAACCAAGACCACCACCGTACCGGTTGGTGAAATAGAAACTTGGGTAGCGTTTTCAGGAATCGTAATCCGTGGCTCCAGATAATAACCATCGGGCGTAACCAAATCGCCATTGGCATCCGGAAGAAAATCACCGGCGCGGGTATAGGCCGGGGTACCATCGGGCATGGTCACACGGAAAAATCCAGGACCTTCAATGGCCATATTGGTTTGTACATTGGTGACCTCAATATTTCCGGGACTAAAAATACGCGGCGTGCCGCTGATCTCGACACCGTTACCAATCTGTTTACCCGTGGGCGATCGCCCCTGGTCACCGGCGGTAATCCCTGGGGCAGCAGTGACATCATAGAAGAGATCTTGAAATTCGACGCGCTGCCGCTTAAAGCCCGTGGTATTCACATTGGCAATATTATTGGCGATGACATCGACATTGGTTTGCTGGGCGCGCATACCGCTCGCTCCAGACCAGAGTGCTCGTGGCATAAATCAAACCTCCTCTTGGAAAAATCCAAAAACGCAGGGCCAGCCAGCATTAGGCCCGGTGAATAATCTCAGAAAAACCTTCGCCAGTGCGCGACTGCTGACTCAACGCCTTCTGCGCCGCCTCATAGTGACGCTGGATAGTAATCATCTTCACCAACTCGGTGACCGCATTAAGATTAGCATCCTCTAGCCGCCCTTGGTGAACGCGACTATTCACACTATCTTCTAACTCAACACCATTGCTGGAGAAAAACTGACCATTGCGCGGTCGCAGATCTTCTTGGCTTCCAGCGGCCAGCTCAACGATGCGTAACTGCTCGATAAATTCATTTTCCAAACCGGCATCACCCTGCACGACTGAAAGAATTCTGCCACGCTCATCAATCTGAATGGCGAGGGAGTTCTCAGGCAATACGATCGGCCCGTCTTGACCGAGAACCGGCCAGCCATGTTGGCCGACTAAACGATTTTGATCATCAACGGTCAAGTGACCCGCACGGGTCAGCAAGGTCTCTCCATCATCTGCCTGCACCATAAAAAAACCTGGTCCATCGAGGGATACATCTAAATCACGCCCGGTCTCACGACTGGTGCCCTGGGAATAATCCCGCCAAATCCCCGCCTGATGGATACCCGCTCCGCCATCGCCATCGATGCCACCGTTGCGCCCATGGGTATCTGCCAAAGTCTGCGCAAACGACCCCCGCAAGGCCTCCGCCCGACGATAACCAACGGTAGACGCGTTCGCCAAATTCTGCGCAATCGCATCCAAGCTCCGCCGCTCCGTATACATCGCACTGGCAGCAGCATAAATCCCCTTAGGCATCCCCTACCCCCTCTCTCAACCCACAAGTGGCCATAAACCCCACGCCAAGCGTAGCAAATCGCAGCAGCAGCCCCAAAGCCCCACCACCACCACCACCCCACTCGCAATCCCTATGCCAACCCCTCAAAAAAAATAGAAAAAATGGAAAAATAGGGACATGCATCATTTTGAAACAATAAGGACACAGTAGGTACATGCGGTAGGCGAGAACCAAATTTTGATCTCTCAACCACCTCCTCTAAGCGGAACGCTCAGGCCTTCAGGTGGAGGCAAGTCCTGCAACAGCCCTCATTAACCGGCGCCGAATGCCTTAAACCATTGTTTTATTAATAATTATGAATTATGGCAGCAGCTGATTCTAGGCACCCAGCGTCGTATCCCCGCGCGATCGCTGGCCCAATATTCGGCAGCGGGCCTGCAGCCACTGCATCCCCCGCCGCTGGGCCTCAACCGCCAAGGCGCCTAGCTTACCGAGAGCGCTACCAGCCAGAGATTGTGGGCGCAGCATGGAGTGCAGCCAATCCGCAGGCACCAAATCCCCGTCTAATCGCTGCAAGATCCCCGCCACCTCCGACGGGATGGCGCCTCGCTTATCGCTGCGACAGAAACGACCCACACCGTCAACCAGGCGGAGGTACTCGTCCAGACTCAAGCCAGAATCCCCCTCGCGACTGGCGGTGACCCGCGCAACCGGTGTCAACCAGGGGTGCTCCGCCGCCGCCTGGCGCGCGGCAATACGGGATTTAATCGAGGTAAACGTGCTGTCTTCCGGGCGCTGGGCCAAACCGGCGCGGATGGGATTGAGATCCACATAAGCCATGCAGGTGGTAACCGCCGCCCGATCCAAAAGCGGCACCGAACGAAAACGGCCTTCCCAAAAGGCCCCCGTGCAGTCGTCCTCGCGATTGGCCAAGCGACTTAAAGGCTCTTTCACCGACTTCATAAACCAACTCACGCTGCCCAAGCGAGCACGCCAACGGGCAATAAAACCAGCATCCTTCAAAAGGCCATCCAGTATCCCTCGCACCTGAGGATCAGAGGCCCGCGAGCCATCAGCATCCAAGTCCTCATTCTCCCGTAGCGCCCACCACGCCCGCACTACTTGCTCATCACTCAGACCCTGCGCCGCCTGCGGACGGGGGCGCAGTACCACGTGCAGATGATTCGACATCACCGCATAGGCCCCAACCGCCACCGCGCAGTGTCGAGCCAATAGCTCTAAACGACGCTCAATCCACTGTTTGCGATGCTCAAAGCCCTCTCCACACAAGAAGGCACGACGCACGCAACGGGATATGCAATGCAGCCATGGAGGGTCTTGGGGATCAAACTGCCGTTCGCGAGCTTGGCGCATGGAAAAAACATAAACGGCTGCCTTGCAAATGGAATAAAAAAATGCCTGTCCCTTTTTTTGGTTTTGGGTAGGTTGACGGGGGTTGGGGGGGGTGACACTGGTGTTATGACACCTTCTGGCCGTCGTCGTTTGTTGGTGAGTCTTCCCCTGCTGGGCTTGCCAGTGGTGGTGATTGCGGCGGTGATGTGGTTTGTCGGTAGTGGTGGGCTAATCCGTGAGGCGGAGCGACGTTGGGCTGATCATCTGCCCGGAAACCTTTCGATTGGTGAGTTGCGTCTCGATGGTTTCAGCAGTCTCAGCGCGCAGGCCATTGCGTGGCGCATAGGCGATAATGAAACGCCCCTGCGTATTGCCGACTTGGGGCTCAGCGGAGATCTGCGGCGTGGTCGCCTACGATCTCTGGTCATACAGGAGCCTGAATTGCGGCTAAGCGCCAGCAATCTTCGCCATTGGCAGCTCCTTTTGAGCAGCCTGATGGGAATTGCTGCTGACAGACCGCCTCGGGAGTTGGTGGGTCCATGGCCGCATCTGCAATTACGCCAGGGGCGAGTGGACCTGGGATCTTTTGGTATGCACCCGATTCATCTGCGGTTGCTGCCAGAGATTGCGGGCAGCGCAGCGGTGGATCTGATCATCGGGGAGGAAGCCCAGCCCCTGGTCCGTGCCGAGGGACAGCTCGAGGCCTCGGGATCCTTGCAATTAAAGGCCGGAACGGCTCGCCTTCCTCTCCATCTCATCTTGCAAGGTCTGGGGGAATTATTGCCAGAGCTGGAACTTCGGCGTTGGGCCGTCCTTTTGCCTGAGGTTCTCAATCTTCGCGGAGGGAACGGTAGTTGGACCGCGGATGGTTCTTGGCGATTACATGCCGAGCTGATTCCAGGGCTAGCTTGGCGGGGTCTTGAACGACTGCAGCTCAATGCCAGCGGTCATAACGATGGTTCTGCCCTGTTTGAGCTGCATCTCCATCACCGTCATGGCCTTAGTGTAGTGAGCCTGAGTCGCAGCGCCGAGGCACAGCTACAGCTGGTCATCCAGGGGGATAATCTGCCCCTAAATGAGCTTATAGCCAAGCAGTGGCCGCTGCCAGTTCCGCTCCCCCTGGCGGCCAATCTCGCTGGCAGCCGTTGGACTCGCGACCGCGATGGCCGCATGGAACTTAACCTGCGCGTCAGCTTCCCCCAGCCCTGGCTCGGTCTACGCCGCTTGGTGATCGACGAGGCCAGCAGCGATGATCTTTTTTTTCTGCCACAGGCCGGACAGCGCCAGCGGCTAAGCGCCCGCCTGCTGATCGATAGCGGCCACGAAGGTCCGCTGCAGCTGCATCTGCAGGGCGAGCAGCGACGCAGCAGTTATACCCCGGCAATCAGCCGCAGTCTGCGTCTGCGTTTTGGAGATCGCCCGGTGAGTAGCGCCACTCTTCTCGCCATGCCCAGCGCCCTCGGTTTGCTCGATGGAATGCCGCCTGCCCTGCGCCTGCTGATTCCACGACAACTCTCCCTGGCTGGCAGCGAATTCAACCTGGCTATGCCAGACCTCGATGGGCAGCTCAATCTGAACTGGGACCAAGGCCACCTGCGCACCCGAATTAGCAGTGCAATTATCGATTGGGCCTTCGACGAGCTCGATTTTCGCCACCCTGCCCTTGGTCACATCAAAGGCCGAGCGCAACTCAATCCTGCCATCATGCGTTTAACCTGGAACTCCCTAGCTCCGGCCCCATCGCTTTTGGAAAGCTTGCGACTTGCCAGCGGCCTTGGCGAGGAAACGGTCGCCCTCGCCAAGGGAATCCTTGATTACCTTGGCCAGGGTGAAGCTCGCATATTCTGGGGACGCTTTCCGGCTGATTCCCAAGTCAGCCTACAACGTCGCGAGGCAAAGGGCGCCGCTACCTCCCGCCTAAGCGCCTCCTTTGACGATAGCAATAACTGGCTCCTACAAGTCCAAGATATGCCTCTGGCGCTGCTGGCACCGATGTTCCCGGCGATGAGCCTGGGCGGTCATTTACAAGAAGGCAGGGTAGTAATTGAAGCCGATAGCGATAGCGGCGCAATGCAATTACGCCAAGCCCGGGGGCAAATCACTGAACCGTATCTCAGCCACGATGGACTGAGATGGCAAGCATCACGAATTGACTTGAGCGCCAATTTCTCCCACGGAGCAGATGGTGAAAGTCTGCCCGAAAGCGTGCTGCTCAGCCTGGGTAAACCCCAAGTACAACGGCCAGATGGATCCCGTGCTTCACTCCCCGGCCTCTCGGTGGAGATTCAACGCCAGGATGCACAAACTTGGCATAATACGCTCCGTTTAGATGGGGTGCCGGGTTTGCTTGCCGGGATGGTTAGCAGCACCGGTTGGGCACTGCCTGACGATGGCGTTTTTAGCGCTGAAAACTTCGATCTGCCGGCTGCGGTGCGCGCCCTTGATCTCGTAGATAGTTCCGGGACCAGCCGCAGCCTCTTAATTCCGGCCGAGCTCAGCTTCCTCCTCAATGGTAAACTCCAGGCCCAGCGCCAGGGCGAAGTGGTGGAAATCATCTTACCTAACGGCAGCTTGGATGACGTTGGCTGGAGCCCTTGGCTTAGTGAAGGGCGCTTCGAGCTGCAGGGCAGCGCCAAGATCGATCCCCTCGGCGTGCAACTCCATGCCCAGGGCCGGGTTGCCCATGGCCGCTTCCCCATCATCGGCGAGGAACTCGAGCGTGATGGGAGCCCTGCCAAAGGACTTCGCTATGCCCTGCGTTTCGATCAGCGCGATGGTCGTCTACAGTTGCATGACCTCGCCTTCGCCCTCACCGATGGCGACGGTCAGGTACAGCCAGGAAAGCCCCTGATCCATTTAAGCGGCCATGTTGAAGGCGATGGTAGCGCCCACATCCAGGCCCTCTTCGACACCATTGATATTGCCTGGCTGTCGCGCATTGAGCCCATCGGCCTGCCTGATCGCCTGGTGCTTGAGGGCGATCTGCGGGCCCTTATTCATCTTCATTTTGATGGCCAAGAACGCCTACGCTCCCAAGGCTCCCTCTTCCCCGCAGCCGTGGCGGTGGATTTGGATGAGGGCCGGCTGATCATTGAGGATCTGCAGGGTGCGATTGAATTGGAGGAGCGTTTCTGGCTGCTGCGCAGCGATGGCTTACATCCAGCCGCAAACCCAGATCGCCCCGCAGAGGAACCCGCAGAGAAAAAGGATTAATTCATGAGCAGCACCGCCATCACCAACGAAACCGCCCTGCGAGAGTGGATCAGCAGCGATGAGCCGCGCTGGCTCTTTAAGCACTCGAATGCCTGCGGCATTTCCACCGCCGCCTTCGATGCCTACCACGAGCACCTGCAGGTGCATCCAGAACAACCGTCAGCCCATCTGGTGATCCAAACCCATCGCCCACTGTCCAATCTCACCGCCGAAATTCTCGGCCGCGTCCATCAAAGCCCACAGCTCTTTTTAATCCGCGGTGGCGAAGTACTGTGGACCGCGACCCATTGGAGCATTAGCGCCGCCGCCATGGCCAGCGCCTGGGACGCCCATGCCGCCTAAAATGCCGGCAGTCACCGGCAGCAAACCCCATCTGATTTACCTTCACGGTTTTGCCTCTGGGCCAGACACCACCAGCAAGGGCGCGGCCCTGCGCCATGCCCTCAGCGCGCGGCTGTCGAGTTTTCTCATCCCTGACCTCGAAGGTCCGGACTTTCACGACCTTACCATGGATAGTATGGTCCAGCGCGCCGAGCAGGCGATCGCCGCCCTGCCGGACGATGGCGCCCCCCTACTGCTGGCCGGCAGCAGCCTCGGCGCCTGGTTGGCCGCCTGGCTGGCCGCCGCCCCCGCCTTCAACCTGGCCCGGCGCCCCGTCGCCCTGCTTTTGATTAGCCCTGCCTTTACCTTCGTCAGTCGCTGGCGTGAGCTCCTCGGCGATGCCGGCATTGCCGCCTGGCGCTCTGAGGGCTCGCGACCCTTCTTTCACTATCGATCGCAGAGCGAGCGTTCCTTAGGGGTTGGTTTTCTTGATTCCTGCCAGGGCCTGCCCGATACCCCCGCCGCAGTGGCGATGCCGGTAACAGTGGTGCATGGGCGCCAGGACGAACTCGCCCCCTGGCGCGCCGCCCTGGCCTATGCCGAAGCCGCGGCGGACTGCCGCTTTCACCTTCTCAACGAGGGTCATAGCTTAGATAGCGAAGCGGCCTGCAGTCTTCTTATTCATTGCGCCAACGAGCTCCTCCACCGCCTCGAGAGCGCCCCCCGTGGAGTCCCGGAATGAGCATCTACCTCGACTGGAATGCCACCACCCCGCCCCGCGAGGTTGCGATTAATGCCTGGGCCGAATGCCAACGCTCGGCCTGGGGCAATCCCGCCAGCATTCACAGTCAGGGCCAGGCGGCCCGTCACCACTGGGATCAGGCCCGGGCCATGATCGGCAAGGCTCTCGACTGCCGGCTCTCCGGCATTGTCTTTACCTCTGGCGGTACCGAGGCCAATAATCTCGCCATCCACGCCGCCCTGCATGGGGCCAGCCCCGGTACCGCGGTGGCCAGCGCCATCGACCATAGCTCTATCCTGCGCCCCCTCGAGCAGTACCCCATGCATCAGGTGCAGCTGGCCCGGGTCGATGGGGCGGCGCGCATCGATGCCGATCACCTGCGCAGCCTGCTTGACCACCGCTGCCGGCTGGTCTGCCTGCAATTCGCCAATAATGAAACCGGCACCCTGCAGGATCTCGGCCAGCTGGTGCCGCTGGTCCGCGCCGCCGCGCCCCAGGCCCACATTCACTGCGACGCCGCCCAGGGCGCCGGCAAAACCCCCCTCGCCTTTCAGGCCCTCGGCGTCGACACCCTTGCCATCTCGGCCCATAAATTCGGCGGTCCCAAGGGCGCGGGTGCTCTCCTCTGCGCCAACCCCGGCCCCTTTACTGCGCAGCTTTACGGCGGCGGCCAGCAGCAAAACCGCCGCTCGGGCACCGAGGACGTGGCGGGCGCCCTGGCCATGGCCTACGCCCTGGATGAATATATCGCCCATATGGCGGCGGAAATTCCCCGCCAGCGCGCTCTGCTTGAGGCCACCTTTGCCCGCTGCCAACAGGCCCTGCCCCAGCTGCGCTGGCTGGCCCAGGAAGCCGAGCGCCTGGCCAATACCTGCTCCCTGGCTCACCCCGGCGTCCACTCCGATCCCTTAACCATGCGCCTCGATCTCGCCGGCATCGCCTGCAGCCGCGGCTCTGCCTGCATGGCCGCCAAGCGCCAGCCCAGCCATGTGGTGAGCGCCCTCGGCCTCGATCCCGGGCTCGCCGCCAGCGTCCTGCGCCTCTCCATTGGCCCGGACACCACCGCCGCCGACCTCGATGCCTTTGCCGAGGCCTATATCGCCATCGTCAGCGATATCTGCAGCAAGGCCTAGAAGCCTCAGGCCGTGGATCCTGAGGCTCTGGTCGGCGGCGGGCCTTGCGCCGCCGGCACTGAGCGTACCGTTTGCCGCCTTTGTCAGCGTAGCGCCCTGCCCGGGCGCAGGAGGAGCGGTAAGATGAGCCAACGGACCCATAGTTGTGGAGCCCTTCGGGGCAGCGATGTCGAACAAACCGTTCTGCTGCAGGGCTGGGTGCAAAACCGCCGCGACCACGGTGGCATTATCTTTATCGATCTGCGCGACCGCGAAGGCCTCACCCAAATCACCTTCGACCCCGATATCTGTGGCGCCGACACCCATGCCTTGGCCGACCGCCTGCGCTCGGAATGGGTGATCGCCATCGAAGGCACGGTGAAGAGCCGCGGCAGTAACCTTAATGCCAATCTCGCCACCGGCGAAATCGAAGTCTTCGCCTCTGGATTGACCATCCTCAATCGCGCAAAAACCCCGCCCTTCCAAATCGATGAGCACAGCAAAGTGGGCGAAGAGACCCGGCTGCGCCATCGCTTTTTAGATCTCCGACGGCCCCAGGTGCAGCATGCCCTGATCAGCCGCCACCGGATTACCAAAGTCATCCGCGATTATTTCGACGAACACGGCTTCCTCGACGTGGAAACCCCGATCCTGTGCAAGTCCACTCCTGAAGGTGCCCGCGACTATTTGGTGCCTTCGCGGGTTCACCCTGGGCATTTTTTCGCCCTGCCGCAATCGCCGCAGCTCTTTAAGCAGTTGCTGATGGTGGCCGGCTACGATCGCTATATGCAGATCGCCCGCTGCTTCCGCGATGAGGACCTGCGCGCCGACCGTCAGCCGGAATTCACCCAGGTCGACATTGAGATGAGTTTTGTCGATATGCCAACGGTGATGGACATCACCGAAGGGATGATCCAGCGGCTCTGGCGCGAAGTTCTGGGGATCAATCTGCCGCCGGTGCGCCATATGGAATACGCCGACGCCATGGCCCGCTACGGCTCCGATAAACCCGACCTGCGCTACGGCATGGAAATCGTCGAGCTCAGCGACTGGGCCCCCGATTCCGGCTTTGTCGTCTTCCAGCGCGGTGTCGAGCAGGGCGGCGTCTGCCGCGGCTTTAATGCCAAGGGCAGTGCCGAGATTCTTAGCCGCCGCAATCTCGACTACCTCGACAAGCAGTTTGTGCGCGATTACGGCGCCAAGGGCCTGGCCTGGATTAAGGTGAGCGGCGGCGAGTGGCAGGGGCCGGCAGCCAAAAATATCTCCGCGGCTGCCCGCGAAGAGCTGGCCAAGCGACTACAGGTGGAAGATGGTGATACCCTCTTCTTCGGTGCCGATAAGCGCTCTATCGTCGAAGCCAGCCTGGGCGCGGTACGGGTTGAACTGGGCACCAAGCTGCTGGGCCTCACCAACCCTGAGCAGTGGGAATTCGTCTGGGTGCATTCGGCGCCCATGTTCGAATACGATGAAGAGAGCCGGCGCTGGGCGAGCATCCACCATCCCTTTACCGCGCCGTACCCCGAGCACCTGCCGCTGTTGGAAAGCGATCCCGGCGCCTGCAAGAGCCTCAGCTACGATCTGGTGCTCAATGGCGTCGAGATTGGCGGCGGTTCGATTCGTATCCACGATACCCAGGTCCAATCCCAGGTCTTCCGGGCCCTTGGCATCAATGCCGAAGAGGCGCGGGATAAATTTGGCTTCCTGCTCGACGCCCTCGAGTTGGGGGCGCCGCCGCACGGCGGCCTCGCCTTCGGCCTGGATCGTCTAGTTATGCTGATGCTGCACCTGGATTCCATCCGCGACTGCATCGCCTTCCCCAAGACCCAACGCGCCATGGATCTCATGCTGAATGCCCCCAGCACGGTGGACGAACGGCAATTGCGTGAACTGCATATTGTCACTACTGCCAGTACCGTGCTTTAGTCTTTCCCCATTGCCTGCGGCCAATTGCTGCACGAGTAAACACCCCGAAACTGAGCCGCGGACTTCTGCGTTCCCGCTGTGCATAGGATTCTATGTCCATAGGACATCTATAAAGCGTCTTTTATTGGGCATTTTTTCATAAGTTGCTCATATTCGATCCCGACCTGCGCAATCGTGCAACAGATGTGCTCACTACTGCAAGCCTAAAGATCAGCGGTCGTATCAGGGGCTATTGTCAAGGAGCGGCTTTATCTAATCTACACCAACTTTGCTACCGACGCCTTCACGCTGTCCCGGCCTCACCCTCCGTCGGCCGTCGCCTTCCCAGAAAGCACTGCATGAACGCTGACCCCAGTCTAGAACTTCCCGCAATGACCGATCTTTTAGATCTGCTTGAGGCCATCACCGAGATTCGGGTGCGCAATCCGGAACTGCGCCAATCCGTGCTCTCCTCCCTGCGCCTCTGTATGAGCCTGGGCGGATTGGCTTCCGGGCGCCTCTATTGCCTGCGCTTTGATGGCTCGATCACCGCCATTATCGCCCATGGCGATGCCTCCATTGCCGACGAGGAAGAGCGCCGGCTGGTACAGCAGGCCACCGAGTCCCGCCAAGTCTACCAGCGCGAACAATTCTGGGTGCTTCCCCTTGGCCATGAGCGGCGCTGCTATGGCGTCCTCGTGCTGGAAGGGGCGGAAGCGGAAACCGCCCAATTGCTGGCCAATCTCTTCTTTCAATGGTCGGCGGTGGCCGAATTCATGAACCTGGAAAAGGCCGAACTCATCGACGAAAATTTTCAGCTGCGCGAAGAAATCAAAACCCAGTTCTCTGAGCGCAATATCGTTGGCGTCAGCGGATCCTTTCGCCGGGTGGTGGAAAGCGCACGTAAGGTCGCCGCCTCTTCAGCAACCGTTCTCATCCACGGTGAAACCGGCACCGGCAAAGAACTCATTGCACGCCTCATCCATGATCACTCGCCGCGCGCTAATGCCCCCTTCGTTACCGTCAATTGTGGGGCGTTAAGCGAAAGCCTGCTGGAGACCGAGCTCTTCGGCCATGTCAAAGGCGCCTTCACCGGCGCCATCGCCGATCATAAAGGCCGTTTTGAAGCCGCCCACGGGGGCACCATCTTCCTTGACGAAATCGGTGAGATTAGCCACGGCATGCAGGTACGCCTGCTGCGCGTCTTGCAAGAAATGGAAATTGTACGCGTTGGCGATCATCGCTCGCGCAAACTCGACGTGCGGGTAGTTGCTGCCACCAATCGCGATCTGGAAGTCATGGTACGCGAGGGAACCTTCCGTGCCGACCTATTCTACCGTCTCAACGTCATTTACCTCTCCTTGCCGGGCATCCGTTCGCGCAAGGAAGATATCCCCCCTTTGGTTGAGCACTTCTTAGGTATCTACTGCGCACGAAACTGCAAATTCATCGATTCGGTAGACCGCGATGTACTTGAAATTATGATGAATTACCCCTGGCCGGGTAATGTCCGCGAACTTGAGAACTGCATTGAAAAAATGGTGGTTATGGCAACGGGATCTACGCTCAGTGTGGATCTTTTACCTATGGCTATTATGGCCTACAGTCAAATTGATCACGGAACGCAGTCAGTACCCGATCCAAACAATACCCCTATTTCTGAATCCCCCTCACCGATGGATCCAGATGCCCTGCTTGCTGAAATGATGCGCAACGAGATAGAAGTTCTCGAGGCTGATGAAGGAACCCTTTACGAGCACATCCGCCGGAAATGGGAACGGCACCTTTTTGAAGCCGTGCTCAGCCGCTTTCGCAACAATAAGACCAAGGCCGCCAAGGCCCTGGGAATTAGCCGCAATACCCTCAATTCCCGACTCGACGAGCTATCTGACATGAAGCGAGAGTGGAAAGTGTAACCACCCCTCCGATGATACCATCTAGCCAGCGCGGATCTTGGTGTCTTCTTCGGCAATATGGTGCACCAGCCAATGCTGAATGAAGTTGATCAGCCGCGGCAGAAAATCCGGTGCTTCGCGATGCCCCGTCACCAGATCATCAAAGCTCAAAATAAAGCGATCGTGCAGCTGGCGATGACGGTCGCGGTCAGGATAATCTAATTCATCCATCATCCGCTCTTCATCTTGGAAATGAAACCGGATATAGCCATAAAGACTATTGACAGCATGGTCGACCATCGAGCGCTCGCAGCGCCCGCGCTCTGCTTCAACCAACAGCGCCATTAAATCAAATAGACGACGGTGCTGCCCATCGACCAATTCCGATCCAATCGCATAGGCATCGTCCCAAGCCGGAATGGTAAGTTCTGTTGAGCTTGGCGGGATAGGGTATCGGCTGGTCATAAAAGACTCCGCGGAGGAGACAGAAGCAATAGCGAGCGATTGCCAGCCACAAACGGCAACGCAATCAAGCGACATATTAGCTTTGTCCCCCTGCCGGCTAGTCGATCCCAGGTGAAGGTTCAACACCGGGCGGCAGGCCCAAATCCGGGCGGCGATCACGGGTGCGCTGCTGACGCTGGGCTTGGCGCCAGGCGCTAATCCGCTGGTGGTCCCCAGAAAGCAGGACCTCTGGCACCTGAAGTCCGCGGAAACTGGGTGGGCGGGTGTAGCTTGGGTGATCAAGCTCGCCATCGCTAAAAGAATCCTCTACCGCGCTGGCAGCATCGCCAAGGGCGCCGGGCAGCAGGCGGGTTACCCCATCGATGGCCACTAGCGCCGGCAATTCGCCGCCGGAAACGACAAAGTCGCCAATGGAAAATTCATGGATGGGATAGAGCTGGAAAATCCGCTCATCGATCCCCTCATAGTGCCCGCAGCAGAAAATCAGGTGCTGCCGCTGCGACCAGTCCCGCAGCTGGGCCTGCTGCAAAGGCTGACCTTGTGGAGTGGGGGCGAAAATCAGGGGCTGCGTCGATTGGGCTAGGCAATGATCCAGGCAACGGGCAATGGGCGGCGCGGCCAAGACCATGCCGGGGCCACCGCCGTAAGGCCTATCGTCCACCACCCGATGGCGCCCACCGCTAAAACGGCGGGGATCATGGCAATGCAAGCTTAGCAAGCCGCGTTTGCGCGCGCGGCCGACAATCGATGTCTGGCACCAAATGTCCACCGCCTCGGGAAAGAGACTGACCACATCCACACGCAAAGCATTCACCAGGCATCCACCCCGGCATCGCTGGCGTGGTAAATAGTACCCACGCCCAGGCGCCGCAATTCATCGATCACCTCCATCACCCGGCCATGCTCGGTGCGACGATCGGCACGGATAATCACCAGAGCTCGCCCCTCGCCCACTTCGTCGCGTAACTGGTCCGTAGCCAGAGTGCGGTGATCTATATACAGCCGACCATCGGCAGCGATAGAGAGGCGCAGGGCCTCCAACTGGCCCTCCTCACCGCTGGCAGTCACCGGAAGATCGATTTCCAAATGCTGCTCTTCCGGGGCCACCATGCCCGAGGACAGGAGGAGGAAAACCACCAGCATAAGCGCCACATCCACCAGCGGCGTCAGCTCAATGGTGCCCGGCTTGCGGTGCAACCGGCGCCGCAGAACGCTCACGCGCCCTGGCCCTCATCCCCCGCAACCAAAGCCAGGGGGAGTTCACCGGCCAGCATTTCCAATTGATCGATGTGCCGATTGGCCAGACCAGACAGGGTGCTGTAGGCAATATAGGCGGGAATCGCCACGCCAAGACCGGCAGCGGTGGTGCCCAGGGCTTTGTAGATGCCGCTGGCGAGCATGGAATGGACAATGCGATCGCTCTCGCCGGCGGCCTGAAAGGCTTCCATAAGACCCACCACAGTGCCAAGCAGGCCCAAAAGCGGCGTCACCTGAGCGACGATGGCAATGGTGCCCAATCCCCGCTCCAAAGCGGGAACCTCGCGCTGGGCAGCCTCGATGGCGCTCATGCGCACCGCCTCCCGACCACCGGGAACCGCCGCCTGGGCACGACCGATCACCCGCGCCAGGGGCGTCTGTTCGCCCAGGCTGACATGGGCCCCCTGCCCGCGGTTGACGGCGTTTTCAAAGGTTTGCCAGTCGGCCAGAGAACGCCGACGCAGGGGCAGCAGACGCAGACAACGCTCCAAAACCATGCCGGCGGCCACCACCGAACAAAGCAGGATCGCAATCAGGATGACACCACCATTGGCGAGGATATGCGCAATCATGGCCGTATGCTGGCGCAAGCGCGGTGCGGTCCAGTGCCAAACCTTCGCCCTGGGTTGGGCTTGCGGTACGCACAAAAAAACGCCGCCGCAGGATGGGATATCCGGCAGCGGCGCTTAGCTCAATACCATACAATCAGCAGATGCTCTGTTCAGATAATCCCAGAGCAGCGAATCAGTAGCCTATTCGGCCGCCGGGGCCGCGCCGTTCTGGCTATTTTGAAATGATTCCAAGGCCAGGTATTGAGGACCAAAAGCCTTAATGTGATCGAGGCGGGTATCGAAACCATCGAAGTGACGCTCTTCATCGGCCACCAGACCCTCAAACAACTGCTTAGACGCCGAATCGGCATGTTCGCTGCATTGCTTGGCGAAATTATTATAGTCATCGGCACTCTTGCTTTCCATCTCTGCGGCGCGACGGACGATGGCCTCGGGATCGGTGATGCGCTCCACCGGGCCGGAGGGGTTCATATCAATATCGCCCTTAAGGAATAGCACGCGCTCCGAAAGCTTAGAAAGATGGTGCATCTCCTCGATCGCAGTTTTGCGAAAGAGCATGGCCAAAGGGATCAGGCCCTGATCTTCGAGATGAAAATGCCAGTAAAGGTACTGGTGGATAGCCTGAAGCTCATCGCCAATGGCGGTATTGAGAAGTTCGATGCTTTTACTGCGATCCATGAATAATTCCTTTTAAGGGTGGGATCATCGGCGAGGTCTATCGGCGTTCAGGCAGAGGATTCCATGGGAAATCCTCCGATTTTAGCCGCCATAGAAACTTATTATGCTAACTGGGATCAGGGGTCAACGAGGGCCTCGGATGCGATAGCTCCCAATTGCAGCCACGGGAGATCCCGGCGCAGCTGGCGCCAAGCATCCCAGCCTGCCACCGAGGACGACCATACTAGAGTATGCACACGACCATTTTCCAGCCACAGCAACCAGCGCTGGCGCATCGGCACCGTACCCACGCTCATCCCCAGGTCGAGACGGGCCCAAGCGTTATCGCCACGGCGATGCAGCAATTGAAAAGCATCAGCAACATCCGCCATTTGATCCACCAAGAAATCAACGTGAGAAGATAAGGGCATGTCGCCATCCAGCCACGGCGCACTCACCTGACTCACACTAGGCCGCGCCAATTCAGCCCTCAGCCAACGTTCGCGTTCTGCAATATCAGCCGACGGACCGGGATCCGACAAGGCGGCAGGACCCCGCCACACCTGCAAACGTGGGCTGATTGCCACTTTCTGGCGCCAGTCCTCCGGCAAGACTTGGGCCAATGTGAGCGCTGTTTCAGCAGCTGCCATCGGCGCGATTGCCAACCCCAAACAGAACATCCACGAGGCAATTAATCTAAGATAATCTCTCACCTCAAGATCCCTGTGCTTCTCGGCGCGCCTGCCGTACCAAGGTTTCGAGGGCCTTCCAGGCCTGACGCGGGGAAAGCTCATCAAGCTCAAGGGCAGCGAGATCCTGGACGGTTTTACTTATGCTAGGAGCGAACAAACTCAATTGCATTGGCGCCGGCAGATCCTGCGGCCGCGACCCTGGACGCTCGGCCTGGGTGAGGGAAATATTGAGTTCATCAAGGGTTTGCTGCACTTCTTGGGCCCGCGCCACCACCGCACGCGGCACCCCCGCAAGGCGGGCGACGTGGATGCCGTAGCTCTTGGTTGCCGCGCCATCGACAATGCGATGCAGGAATACCACCTCGTCGTCCTGCTCGGCAACGGCGACGGTACAATTATGGATGCCCGGCCGCAATTCTGCAAGATCAGTAAGTTCGTGATAATGGGTGGCGAAGAGGCAACGGCAGGCCGGCACATCGTGCAGGTGCTCGGTAATCGCCCAAGCCAAGGATAACCCATCAAAGGTGCTGGTGCCGCGACCCACCTCATCGAGGATTACCAAGGAACGGCGGGTGGCATTATGGAGGATCGCGGCGGTCTCCGCCATTTCGACCATAAACGTCGACATATTTCTAGCCAATTCATCGCCAGCCCCGATACGGGTGAAAATACGATCGACTATGCCCATGCGCGCTGCTGTTGCCGGTACAAAAGAACCGGCCTGAGCGAGGATAGTACAGAGGGCAATTTGTCGAATATAGGTACTTTTACCCGCCATATTCGGCCCAGTAATAATCAGCAAACGAGGGTGCTCCTGGGCCTCGGCATCGAGGCGGCAGTCGTTGGCGATAAAGCGGCCAGCCCCCACCACCGCCTCTACCACCGGATGGCGAGCTGCCACTAATTCGCAGGTCGTGGATTCGTCGACCTCCGGCCGGCACCAACCACCGCGCACCGCCACCTCGGACAAACTCGCCACGCAGTCAAGCACTGCCAAACTCTCAGAGCAGGCCTGGAGGGCGTCCAATTGCTCTAATACCTGCTGACGAAGGGCGTCAAAAATGAGACGCTCGCGAACCCGAATGCGATCTTCGGCACCGAGCACCTTGTCCTCATATTCTTTAAGCTCTTCGGAGATATAACGCTCGGCATTGACTAAGGTCTGCTTGCGAACCCAATTCGCCGGCACCTGATCGGCGAACTGCTTACCGAGTTCGATATAATAGCCGAAAACTTTATTGTATCCCACTTTCAGGTTTTTTAGTCCCAGCTCCCGCGCCTGGTCGCTTTGGTAGCGGGCCAGCCAATCGCCAGCATTGGTGCGGATGGCGCGTAGCTCATCCAATTCGGAATCCAAACCTGGACGAATCATCCCGCCCTCATTGATGCTGAGAGGAGGATCATCGACTATGTTTTTCGTTAGCTCACTGCAGAGCACCCCATCACTGAGCAGATTCGGCAGGCAATTAGCGAAGAGCTCAGGCAAGAGACCGTCGCGGAAGATATCCGCAATCACCGCGGCCGCCTGCAGACTTGATGCCAGCTGTACCAGATCCCGCGCATTGGTGCGCTCGCAGGCGACCCGGCCAACCAGGCGCTCGAGATCATAAACATCGTCCAAGGCCCGCCGCAATTCGCCGCGCCGGCGACTGTCGGCAGCTAAAAAGGCCACCGCCTCATGCCGCTGACTAATCGCCTGACATCGGGCCAATGGCCGCAGAAGCCACTGCCCGAGGAGCCGGCTACCAGGGGCCGAGCGGCAGCGGTCAATGGTGGCGAGAAGGGTGTGGGCCCGGCCGCCATCGCGGGTATTCGCCACCACCTCTAAATTGCGCTGGCAGTGGGCATCGAGGACCAAGTGATCATCCGCCGCAACCCGCACCAAACGGCGCACATGACCGAGATCGGTTCCTGAATTACGTATGCCATAACGCAGAGCAGCACAGGCGCTGCCAAGCATGTGGCCAATCTCAGGGCCATCCCCGTCCAGGTCAAAGGCCGCCAGGGAGCCAACCCGCAACTGCTGGCACAGCCAGCGCCGGGCCTCCTCCGCCGCCCACAGCCCATCGGCCATGGCGCTCACCGGCGGCGGCAATTGGCCCTCAAAGAGCTCCGCCAAGCGCTGCCCAGTGCCCTCGGCATCAGCCACCCGCTGCGGCAATACCAATTCCACCGGCCGCCAGCGCGCCAGCGCTTGGGCCAAGGCCTGGGTATGGGCGCAGTGCTCGAGCCACACCCCGCCGCTGGCCAAATCCACCGCCGCCAAACCCAAGCCCGACTGCGTGCCCTCACCAAGGCCGCTCAAGGCCACCAGCAGGCGTTGCGAATGGGGCTCCAACAATTCCTCTTCAAAGCAGGTCCCGGGACTGATAATTCGCGATAAGCCGCGCTTCACCAGACCCTTAGCTTCCTTAGGATCCTCCAGCTGATCCATAATCGCTACCCGCTTACCGGCCGCCAAAAGCTTCGGTAAATGCTGGCTCAAACTATGATGCGGCACCCCGGCCATCGCCACCGGCTGCGGATCATCCTTATTGCGGCTGGTTAACGTAATCCCCAGCAAACGCGAGGCCTCCACCGCATCATCGAGGAAAATCTCGTAAAAATCCCCCATCCGCATAAACAACAAACAATCCGGATGCTCCGCCTTCGTCGCCAAATACTGCCGCATCATCGGCGTATCGAGAGGATCACTTTTACCCATACCCCAATTCCATCCCCCCCCCACCCCCAATCAACACCCAACCCAAATTAGGGACGGGCATTTTTATGGATTCCCCTCAAGCCAACCACTGCCATAGATCCCCCAACAATTCTTGGCCAGGAATTAGCTCCATTGCATAGCGTTCATCTTTGGTGAACCGACATCAGAAAGGAACCTAATCGCTGTCTCGCCCCGGTGCTGCCAAATATCATGCAACGAGAGATCAAGACTCGGCGACACGTCATCCTAACCATCAAATCCCGATCAACCGCATTTTATGCTGGCAGGAGTACCGCAGCGCTACAACTGCAACGTCGTACCCCCGCGCGATCGCTGGCCCAATATTCGGCAGCGGGCCTGCAGCCACTGCATCCCCCGCCGCTGGGCCTCAACCGCCAAGGCGCCTAGCTTACCGAGAGCGCTACCAGCCAGAGATTGTGGGCGCAGCATGGAGTGCAGCCAATCCGCAGGCACCAAATCCCCGTCTAATCGCTGCAAGATCCCCGCCACCTCCGACGGGATGGCGCCTCGCTTATCGCTGCGACAGAAACGACCCACACCGTCAACCAGGCGGAGGTACTCGTCCAGACTCAAGCCAGAATCCCCCTCGCGACTGGCGGTGACCCGCGCAACCGGTGTCAACCAGGGGTGCTCCGCCGCCGCCTGGCGCGCGGCAATACGGGATTTAATCGAGGTAAACGTGCTGTCTTCCGGGCGCTGGGCCAAACCGGCGCGGATGGGATTGAGATCCACATAAGCCATGCAGGTGGTAACCGCCGCCCGATCCAAAAGCGGCACCGAACGAAAACGGCCTTCCCAAAAGGCCCCCGTGCAGTCGTCCTCGCGATTGGCCAAGCGACTTAAAGGCTCTTTCACCGACTTCATAAACCAACTCACGCTGCCCAAGCGAGCACGCCAACGGGCAATAAAACCAGCATCCTTCAAAAGGCCATCCAGTATCCCTCGCACCTGAGGATCAGAGGCCCGCGAGCCATCAGCATCCAAGTCCTCATTCTCCCGTAGCGCCCACCACGCCCGCACTACTTGCTCATCACTCAGACCCTGCGCCGCCTGCGGACGGGGGCGCAGTACCACGTGCAGATGATTCGACATCACCGCATAGGCCCCAACCGCCACCGCGCAGTGTCGAGCCAATAGCTCTAAACGACGCTCAATCCACTGTTTGCGATGCTCAAAGCCCTCTCCACACAAGAAGGCACGACGCACGCAACGGGATATGCAATGCAGCCATGGAGGGTCTTGGGGATCAAACTGCCGTTCGCGAGCTTGGCGCATGGAAAAAACATAAACGGCTGCCTTGCAAATGGAATAAAAAAATGCCTGTCCCTTTTT
>REDX01000286.1 GCA_007695355.1 Planctomycetota bacterium | reverse complement strand
CAGTGTTCCCGGCTCGCCTGGCTCCTATTCCATGGGCAGGGGGCTTAGTACCTGCACACAGGCACAATCGGCTTCCACCCCGCGGACGCTTCCTGCTTGGTCTGCCTTCGGGAGGCTGAGAACGATCTCGGTTTCATCGCGGGGGCCCAGCCTGAGGTAGGTGTAGGCGCCTGCGGTTTGGACTTTACTTCCATCGCCCTCGAGGGCTTCCTCATCCAGGCCATGCTGGGAGGGGGCGGGATCTGCCGGTTCCCCTGCCATGGAAGGGGCGAGGAAGGCCAAGAATGCGGCACCCAAAAGGCCGATGAACATCCCCTTGAGTTGACGTGCCGATAACTCGGCGGGCCTCTGGTTTCTGGGCGCACCCGTTCGAGGCTGTACGGGGTGAATGATAGCAGGGTCCCTTAGCATGACGTATTGGCTGAGCAAGTAATTTAGGAGGTATAAGGCAAGGAGGAAACCTGTCTCCCTTTACAGGGCGAGGGAGGTGCAGGCTGAAGTTTTGTTTGCCAAGTCATCTTCGTCGATCCACTCCGGGTTGCCGATTCCTAGTGATCTGAGTCAAGCAGAGTGCAACATATCTGCAGCCCCGGAATGCTAGACTCAAGGCGGGATGACGACGGTGTAGCAACACCACATCGAGGAAATCCCAACGCAGAAGACGGCGTTCCGCGGCAAGGATAGGCTGCAGGATTTCTGGCGCAGACCACTAGTGCCCTGTCCATAAAATAACCATCAGAATTTCTTTTGCTGGGCATGGCACCTGATGCGTTGCGAATTCTTCTGGGTATTTTATGGACAGGACACTAGGAAATGGAGTAGGATATCCCTATGGGCACCTCTAAAAACTTACCAAATAAGGCCGACTTGCTTCGCAAGTCCTTTATTATCAATGCCGAGCTGGAGATCGGCGTTCCCGGGGGTGAGTTTATAGAGATGCCCCTATGTCTTTTATTTGTGCATCGTGGTTCATGGCACACCCGGCCCGGGCAATCCAGGAGGGGGCGTATCATCCCCTGAATTCTGTCTTATTTCAGTGCTCAGGAAGTCAATTCATGGGTGTGCGCTCCACGTCTGAGCTGAGTGAATCATGGCTACCTAGGGCGCCTTAGATGCCACCAGTACCGTGGGATTGATCTAATAAGTCAACGGATCGAAGAGCGTAATGTAAAGGATCGTCCTTGTCTGGAGCCTGGCGCCCTGGCTGCAGGTGCTAATCGCGTGTGGGGCCTTGGGGATGTGGCCTCAAAGATGTAAAAGCGCGGGCGATAAACTTCATGGCCGTTTACGCTTTCTTTATTGGGCCTTTGGTGCTGGGGGGAAGTCTGTGGACCACTAAAGATGCGTTAGGAGTTTTTTGGAGTTTTTATTTAGGGGATTTCCCTCGCATTGGAGGTAAATGGTCTATTCCTGCAACATGGTCCACCTATGGGTCTAATGCCAGAACAGCGCTCGCTACGGGACTAAGCATTGTCTCTTAAGGCCTTTAAGGGGACCCAGTGGGATAGGCCTACGATTGTCCAAAGAATTGACCTTGACTATGATTGGCGGAGTAACTATACCCCCATCCCTTTCGTAGGGGCTCTACGATGATGTCTGTCACACTTTCTGGCTCTTTCTGGCTTCGGTTCTGTGGGTGCTGATGTGCCCATCACATGTTTCATCCTTTAGCGGGCCACACCCCAAGGAGCTTTGCCCATGGCCTCGCGTCGATTCGCTCTGACTGTTTCGCTGTTCGCGTTTCTGGGCCTAATGGCATGCATGATTTTGCTCCTGCTGTCCTCCCCGCCCACTCCTTCCCCTCAGGACCATGACCCGGCTGGGGCTGGAATTCCTTCCGCATCCAAGCCTGTGGTGGCTGAGGTCGTCAAGGGTCACCCGGACGTTGATGCTGTGGATCCCGTGGTTCAGGCTGTTTCGTCCCCTAACCTTTCCCACGCTGCCGTCGACTCCCCAGTGATTGCCCCCATCGTCGCAGAAACCATCGAACGATTTGGCGAAGCGACCTCTGCCGCTGCCGGCTCCGTAGCCGACCTTCCTGATGCCCGTGCCAGCGCTGATCGTCATCCGCAGACCGCCTCGGTGACCGAGGCTCTTGAACAGCGCGCCCATCCAGAACGTCTTTCGGCATTGGTTGCCGCCCGCCCCTTTGATCGGGCTGCCTACGAGGCCAACCCGGAGGCGTATTTGGCCATCTCTGAGCCAGGCCGCATTTGGGGAAGCGCCCAGCCAGAAGAGGGCGTTGAACCCTTGCAGGTTCTCGGGCATCGATCATTTGTGGTGAACCAGGGCGACGTGGTTCCGCTCATCGTTCGCACCGATCCCGGCATGCCCGTCACCTTTACCAGTTTCGATCTAGGACGCTTTCAGGAAAACGGCTTGACCAGTATAACCGTTCCCGCCAACGAACTTGGGTATGCCCAGGCTGATTTTGAGGCTATCCAAGGGACGTGGAATCAGGTTCGCATTCTCGCCAGTAGTCCTGTGCGCAGTGGCCAGATAACCTTCACCGTCCGTGTGCAGGTGCCCGGCCTGACCCAGCTCACCACCCCCCCAGCCGAAGCAAGCCGCTGATCATGCCCGATTCCCGCAACCTGAAATCCTCCGCTCACCGGCCAAAGTCGCCCTCCCATCATTCCCGGAGAACGCTCATGTCCTCATTTGATCATGTTCAGCAGGCCCTTTCCCTCGAAAAATCGCCTGTCCGTTCTAGGGTTCTGCCCCAGGGTTTGGCAGTGATGCTTTCTCTCACCTTCATCACCGCCCTTTTAGCCTTGGCCCCGGTTTGGGCCTCGGATCATGAACAAACCGTTAAAGAGGGGGCCAGCAGCGATAGCAACCCCAATCAATGCGAAAACGGTACCTGTGATACCTGTGATCCCTGCGAAGAGCTTGTCGATGCCTCCTGTGATCAGGGTGATGACGACAATAGCGACCCCTCCCAATCGCCCCCCAGCAATGGGTCTCCCGATGCGGGGGTAAACAATGATACCCTTAATCATATGCACCGCGGTACGGACATTGCGCGTGCCTCGTCAAGCACTCGTTCGAGTGGTTGTTCACCCTGTGGCGAAACCGCTGCTGCCGGACGGGGGAGTGGCCTGCGCGAAGTAGAGGCGGCGCGCATCCATCGAATGCGTGAAGTCTCCTTTGCCAGTTCCCACGGTCCTGGGGTATTTAGTAACCACGACTACCGTCTTGCCCTCACAACAACCTTGGCATTTGGTGGCGTTCTTAAGAGCATTGAAGTTTTCGATCCGAATAACCAGATTAATTACCGTTTCCATGAGAGTGGTCCGGGGGTCTTTACCGATCCCGATCATAACCGCTTTGCCGCCATCCACCTCTACACTAGTTACGACATCATAACTGGTGAAGGGGTACTGGCTCAGTATATACCCGAACTCCTGCCTGAGAACCAAGTGCTCCCTCTTGCGGATGTCTCCCACGCCGTGGTGTATCGCCATTCCGGAGGCCGCGATGTGTATGAGTTAATTAGTAACGAATCCCGCACCATACCCATTAACGAGCGTCGCAGTGTTCGGGATCCCGAAGGTCCCCTCGTGGCCCTTCCCAGCGGGACTGTAACCGCCTTTGGTATGTATGTTCCCGGCACCCGGAATAATCTACGCTATGACAACTTTACCATCTACGATCATCAAGGTGAGGTGCTCTACCGCGAAGTTTTCCCCGGTGGGGAGGGGCCCACAGCAGAAGGCTGGCGCGGTATTCGACACGCGATGGCAGCCCCCCAATTGCTGCAAATTTTTGCTGGTGGAGATGCCACGGGGCTGCAGGCGGTGAATTCCAACCCCCAGGGCACCGAGGATGACGGTTTCCTATTTTGGGGTCCCAGCCGCGTCAATGGTATCCTCATGTATACCGATGAATTTACCCTGGATGCCTCTGATATTGCAAGTTTTAGCGTGCAGACCCGCCACAATAACGAAGATCGGGCCACCCACATGGTCGTGCGCATTGGTGCCCAATGGTACGCTTCTAACATCCCCCTGTACCACGAGGGAGGCAATGATGTGTGGCACCTCGTCGAGGCATCCGCAACTGGTGAGACCTGGCAGACCATGGCAGTGGATACGGTGATCGACAATGCCGATGTTGGCGCCCGCATTGTGCGTCAGGTCGATCGTAATGGTCGAGCCATGGTGTATGACTACCATTACCCCGCCGATGCCTCCGGCGACCGTCCCTGGAAGCTCCACACCGTCACCGACCCCCATGGTCAGGCAGTTACTTATACCTATCACTCCGAACAGGTCGCAGGTCGCTGGGCCATCGCCAGTGTCGCCGATGCCGACAACAACGTGACCACCTACACCTATGAGAATGGATTCCTGGCTTCGGTTCAGCACCCCTGTGGCGATGTGTCCACGTTTGGTTTAGAACTGGAACTAGATCGTAATCTGGTCCGTATGGATTTTGATGATGCCGCCGCTACGGCTGCCCAGCGGCGCAAATCCGTATGGGTGACGACTCAGTACACCGCCGTGGGAAGTGGTCCTGGGCAGATAGCACTGCGCTCAGACCCCATGCCTGCAGCCTCTCAGATTACCCGCATGGTGGTTAATGGCGAAGGGGAATTGGTCTATGCCAATCTAACGGCCAATGGTTGGCGCTACCTCTTTGAAGGTGGCGGCGTCTTGCGCAAGGTCGATATTGCTGACCGGGTTATCGCCTATGCCACCAGCTGGAGCTTTGGCGGCAGTCAAAGTTTCTCCTTGGCCAACCTCAACGCCACCTGGGAAGCAAATAGTGCTAGCAAGACCTATGGCGATGGGGTGATGCTGCGCCGGCGCCAACCCAGTAAGGTTGAACGTGCCGATGGATATATTACCCATCTCACCCACAGTCCAAATCGCCGTCCCACCAGCGTTGCCCACCCCGATGGCAGCAGTGAAAACTTCATTTACAATGATCTCAATCAGCTCACACAACGGGTGGACCGCCTAGGCCGTATCACCCAGCACAGCTACGACGAGCAGGGCAACCGCATCCAAACCACCGTAGCCGTCGGCGCCGCCGACGAGGCCACCCGCAGCTGGACTTATTATTCCCCCGGCCATATCAATGCCGGATTGCTGGCCAGCAGCACCGATGCCAATGGCAATACCACCGATTATATCTACAACGCCCAACAGCGCCTGGTGCAGCTTATCGAACCCGCCGATGCCCCCGGTTTGGATCGCCCCACCCGCACCTTCACCTATGACAGTCTTGGCCGTTTGGCCACCAGCAGCGATCCCCAGGGGCGCACCGTCACCTATGCCTACGACCAGCGCGGCCGCCTGATTGTCCGTACCTTCGCCGACGCCAGCACCGAAACCATTGCCTGGGGCACGAGTCAAGACAACACCGCGAACCTCGTGGTCGCCCGCAGTGATCGCAATGGCCATCTGGAGATCTGCACCTACGACGACGCCGGCCGGGAAATCACTTGCGTGCGCGGTGCCAATGACCCCAGCATTGCCCAAACTACCCTCACCACCTACCTGCGCGGCACCCGCCGTCCACTCAGCGTCACCGTCGATGGCAATACCACCACCTATCTCTATGACCATCGCCTGCGTCGCATTGGCGTCGAACGTCACGCCGCCGATGGCGTGATCCTCGCCAGTAGCACCGTGTACGGCAGCAATAATCGCATTGTCTACACCACTGATGCCCATGGCCGTCGCAGCTTCCCGGTCTACGATGCAAATAACCGCGTGGTCAAGCGCATCCAGGAACTCGTCCCCGGCAGCATGCAGCTCGGCCCTGCAGATCGGGCTGATCTGGATCCCGTTGACTGGGCCAACCCCCAGTGGGTGGTCACCGCCACCGAATTCGATGCCCAGGGCCAAGTCCTGGCCCGCATTGATGCTCGCGGTGTACGTAGCACCTACACCTATGATCAGCGCGGCCGCCTTATCAGCCACACCGAAGCCGCTGACACGGACCTTGCCGCCACCACCGTCTTCGTCTACGATGCTGTCGGCAACCGCACCTTGGTCACGCATCCCCAGCTCTACGCCGATGGTGCTAACCAGATCCCCCATCAAGTGCATACCGCCTACAATGGCCGCAATCTGCCCGCCGTCATCACGGATGGCTATGGCTCCTCCCTCGCCGCCAGCCGTGAAATCCTCTACACCCCCACCGGCAGGGTGGCGGCGGAACAGGATTTCCGCGGTAATTGGACGCTGTACGCTTACGGGATCTGCTGCGATCGCCTCACTCAAATCATTGATCCTAGTGGCGCAGTCACCACCTTCCTTTATGATGATCATGGCAACCGCACCTACGTCATCGATGCCAATGGGCATACCACCACCACCACCTACGATGCCCGGCACCGGGTGGCGAGCGTGACCAATGCCGAAGGCGAAGTCACCACCTACAGCTACTTCAATGCCGTGGCCGATCTGGATCCGGTCCTCGCCGCGGAATTGGGCCTGGATGGCGCCACCGCCAGCGGTTCGGCCCAGCGGGTCACCAATCCCCTGGGGGAAAGCGTCACCAGCGTCCACGATGGTTTGGGCCGGGTGGTTCGCCAGATCGACGCCCTGGGCCACAGCTCCAGCGTGGTCTACGATACCCTGGTCAGCCTCACCGATCCCTGGACCGGCAGCAGCGATACCCTGCTGCGCACCACCCACATCGATGCTGGTGGGGTGGCGACGCACCAGGATGCCGATGGCCGGGGCCAGGTGCGCCGCAGCATCGACGCCATTGGCGCCGTATCCTGGGCCACCTACGATAGCAATGGCAATCGCATCCGCTTCCGCGATGCCCTCGGCAATGGCGAGGACTGCAGCTTTGACCCCCGCAATCGGGAAATCCTCTGCACCGATACCCGCATCAGCGGCGGCATCGTTGCCGTGGGCCAGGGCGTTAGCCGCAGCACCCTTTATGATGCCAATAACCGGGTCATTGCCGCCAGCGACTACCAGGGGGCCTTTACCCAGCACAGCTATGACGTCCGCGGCCGCCGCGTGGCCAGCACCGATCGCCTCGGCCTGGTGACCAGCTTTACCTACGATGAAGACAATAACCTGGTCCTGATTACCGATGCCACCGGCAGCGAAACCTCCTACGTCTATGACCAGCGCGGCCTGCTCATCGAGGAAACCTTCCCCGCCGGCAGCAATGGCCAAAAGACCCTGCGCGCCTATACCTACGACCCCGGTCGCCGCCTGATTGAGCGCTTGGTGCTGGATGCCAACGACGATGAGAATCCCCATCGCCAGGAAACCACCATTTACGCCTACGATGATGCCAACCGACTCGTCACCCGCAGCTATCCCGACGAGGCCGGTGGCGGTAGCAGTGACACCTTTACCTATGATCCCGCATCGCGCCTTGTCTCCGCCGCCAGTGGGCGCTATAATAACCTTGTGGAACGCGCCTACGACGCCGCTGGACGCCTGACTGCGGAAACCCTCACCGTCACCGTGGATGGGTTTGGCCAGCAGGTCTTTACCACCGGCAGCAGCTACGATAG
>REDX01000167.1 GCA_007695355.1 Planctomycetota bacterium | reverse complement strand
AAGTTATTTTCAATAATCCCACAACCACCCTATCCACTTTTGGCGGGGAAGATCATACCGAGCCGCAAACACCCACCGCGTCCGTCAGAGGCGGCCCTCCTGGAGGGACCCTTATCTATCCCGGAAGGAGGGCCGCCTCAGACGGACCCTGCCAACAAAATAACCCTTTACATCAACACAGCCACTCCGTGGCTTGCGCCTTGGCGCATCGCAGGTTGGGCTTTAACCGGGCTTACTCCATGCGTAAGGCGAGGCAGGCATTGGTGCCGCCAAAGCCAAAGCTATTGGAGAGGCAGGTGCGCAGCTTTACCCCTTCCTGGGGACTGGCGGCGACGCGGAAGGGCGGGATCTTGGGATCGTGCTGCTGGTAGTTGCGATTGGGGGCGATAAATCCCCCGCGCATCATCAGCAGGGTGTAGATCGCTTCGCTGGCGCCGGCCATCCAGCATTCGTGGCCGGTGAGGGATTTGGTAGAGGAGACCCAGGGCGATTCGGCGCCGAAGACATGATTGATCGCCCAGCCCTCGGCCGCGTCACCGGCTTCGGTGCCGGTGGCGTGGGCATTAATATAATCCACATCCTGGGGCTGCAGTCCTGCCACCTCTAGACACTCGCGCATGCAGCGGGCGGCGCCCTCGCCGCTGGCGGTGGTAAGGTGGGAACCATCAGAACCATAGGCATAGCCCAGCACTTCGGCAATAATCGGCGCCCCGCGGGCCAGCGCCGCTTCACGTTCTTCCACCACCAAACTGGCGGCCCCGCCGCTGGGCACCAGGCCATCGCGCTGGGCATCGAAGGGCCGCACTGCGCCGGCGGGATTATCGGTGCGCATGGAGAAGACACGCAGGGCATCGAAGGCGGCCATGCTTTCCCAGCAGGTTTCTTGGCTGCCACCGCAGACCATCATATCCTGCATGCCAGAACTAATGAACAGCCAGGCCATGCCGATGGCATGGGCGCCAGAGGCGCAGGCGCCGCTCACCGACATGGAGATGCCCTGGGTGCGCAAAAGGGGCCCAAGGTTAATCGTGCTGGTGCTATTGAGGGCCTGAATCACCCGATTGGAACCCAGGGGGGTGGTGGTGTGCTGCTCGCGCACCGTATCCAGCACCGCCTGGAAGGGCTCGGCGCAGGAGTCATTGCCGTAAAGCAGACCGGCCCGGGGATTGTCCTGCAGAAGCTCGGCACAGCCGCTCATGGCGATCGCTCGCTTGGCGGTAACCGCCGCCATAAGGGCGGTTTGGCCCATGTTTTTGCGCTGTTTGCGATCAAAGTAAGCGCTGCCATCGAGGGGCGGCAGCCGACCGCAGAGGGCCGAACGAAAGCCCAGGGCCTGGCGCTCGGGATCGAGAAAAATTCCCGGCGTGCCGCTGCGCAAAGACTGGCTAATGGTCTCCAAATCGGGACCCAACACGGAGTGCGCGTCAATGCCGGTGATCACCACCCGCCGCCGCTCGGTAAAACCACACCAATGCATACCAGCCCTCCGGAGTTTTCTATGCTGGGCAGCACCAGGGCCAAGCAAGCCATAGGCGGGGTAGCATCCCAAACCGTAAGGCGAAGCTGCTCCGTGGCTTCGCCTTGCGGAGGGGGTTTGCGGGTGCTTGGCGGGGGCGGACTTGGGTCTATCCTCTGGCCATGCCGCCCCGTCGCCCCCGATTGCCCGGCCCCGATTTGCGGGCTGCTCGCACCCAGGCCTATGCCCTGGCCATGGCTCCCTTCTGCTTCCAGGCCGCCCGCGCCGCCCGCCAGCTGGGCCTCTTGGAGCAGCTGCGTCAGGCCGGGGCCCAGGGCACCACGGCGGCAGCCTTAAGCGAGGGGCTACAGTTGCCGGCCACCTCCACCGAGGCCCTGCTTGACGCCTTGCTGTGCGTTGAACTGGTGGCTGAACTGGAAGACGGCGCCTGGTGCCTCACCACCGTTGGTCTCACCTGGCTCAGCGATCCCGCCCTGGCGGTGGAAGTCGCATTCACCCACGAAGTCTGCTGGCAGGGCTTATTTGATATGTCTGAGAGCCTGGCCGCGGCCAAGCCCATTGGCCTGCGCCACCTCGGCCCCTGGCCCACCATCTATGAAGGTTTGACCCAGCTCAGCCCGGCAGCGCGCAAGGCCTGGTTTGACTACGACCATGGGCACAGCGATTCCGCCTTTGCCGCCGCCCTCGATCACGTCGCCGCTAGTGCACCGCAGCAGCTGCTAGACGTTGGCGCCAATACCGGCCGCTTTGCCCTGCGCGCCCTCGCGCGCTTAAACCAAACCCGCCTTACCCTTTTGGATCTGCCGGCCCAATTGGCGGAAGCCAAAGCCGCCCTAAGCACCGCAGGCCTGGTAGAGCGGGCGCAGCTCCAGGCCCTCGACCTGCTGGATCACTCCATCCCCTTTCCCAGCGGCCAGGACGCGGTGTGGATGAGTCAATTTCTCGACTGCTTCGCTCCCAGTGATATCCAGGCCCTGCTGGCCCGGGCGGCGGCCTGCCTTAATCCCGGGGGCAGTGTGTGGGTGCTGGAGTGCTGCCCAGACCGGCAAAGCGAGGAAGCCGCCCGCATCTGTCTGCGCGCCGCCAGCCTCTATTTTATCGCCCTCGCCAATGGGGTTAGCCGCTTTTACCGTTCGCAAACCCTCATCGACTGCGCCGCCGCCGCGGGATTGCGCCTAGCCACCAGCCATGACGGCCTGGGCAGCGCCCATACCCTCTTCCGCTTCGTCAAAGCCTGAAAACAGGCGCAAGCAAATGCCCTAAGCTGAAAGCACCGGCCGTCGCCATGACACTGTGTACTTCTGGCCTGCGCTGGATGTGAATAGTCCCTGGCCTTGGCGCTGCTGGCTGCGAGACTGGGCGGGTGACTGACATTATCGTGCCCAGTGCTGCCGCCGATGCGGCAGGCCTTATTCATGATGCCGCGGCCGCCCAGGCTGCGGGTGCGGATATGTTAGAGCTGCGGCTGGATCGCAGCCTCGCCGCCGGCGCCGATGCACATGCCCTCTTGGCAGCCATCGCTGAATGTGTCCTGCCGATCCTGGTTACCGTCCGCGATCACAGCGAAGGCGGCGAATGGCAGGGCAATGAAGAACAGCGGCGCCAATTACTGGCTAGCGCCGATGAGGCCGGGGCCGCCTTTATTGATTATGAACTGGCCGCCGTCGAAGCCCTCAATTGGCAGCCCAGCAAGGCCCGGCTCATCCTCTCTTACCACGACTTTAGCGGCCCCGGTAAGCAGCTGCGCCAGCGCATCGATGCCATGTACGCCGCCGGCGCCACCATCGCCAAGGTGGCGATCACCCCCCGCGATGCCCACGACCTCGGCCCCCTCGCCGATGCCGTCGCCCATGCCGGACAACGGCCGGTGATCGGCATTGCCATGGGCCCCTTCGGCGCCCCCTCCCGGCTTTTGGCTGGGGCCTGGGGCTGCTCCCATACCTTCGCCCGGCTGGATGCGGATGATCCGGGCTCGGCCCCCGGCCAGCCCACCGTGCGCGAACTCCTCGACGATTACCGCCTGCGCGCCCAGACCCGGGACAGTCTAATTTTGGGCGTCATCGGCAATCCCATTGGCCACAGCCTCTCCCCGGCCATCCACAATGCCGCCCTCGCCCACGATGGCATGGACGCCATCTATGTGCCCTTTCTGGTGGACGATGCCCAGGCCTTTTGGCGCTCCTGCCATGGCTGGATCGACGGCCTCTCGATTACCATTCCGCACAAGCAGGCCCTGATCGAAGACACCAGCGCCAATGAGGACCTGGCCCTCGCCATCGGCGCCATCAATACCCTCTACCGCAATGAGCAGGGGGCGGTAATCGGCGCCAATACCGATGCCCAGGCCGCCCTCGACTGCGTCAATGCGGTGCGCGGCGAAGTCCAGGGGGCGCGCTGCCTGGTGCTTGGCGCCGGTGGGGTAAGTCGGGCCATCTGCTTTGCCCTGAAGCAGGCCGGGGCCCAGCTGATGATTACCAATCGCAGTCCCGAGCGCGCCGCCGCCCTGGCCCACGAATTGGCGGCCCAGCACCTGCCCTGGGAGAGCGCCACCGAGGCCGACTACGATGTGCTGATCAATTGCACCGCCGTCGGCATGCGCGAAGACGTCAGCCCCTGGCCGGCAGAGGCCCATCGCCCGGGCACCTGCGTCTTCGACACCGTTTATACGCCGCTGGAAACCCGCCTCCTGCGCGAAGCGGCAATGGCCGGCTGCCGCTGCCAGGATGGCCTGCGTATGTTCATTAAGCAGGCCGCCGCCCAGTACCAGCGCTGGCTTGGCCGCTTGGCCCCCGAAGCGATTATGCACCGCCGCGCCCTTGAACGCCTCGCCCCCGATCTGCTGAGTCCCACTGCCCCCTAATACCTGCCTGCCATGCTCAACCTCCCCTTTGTGAAAATGCACGGCTGCGGCAATGACTACGTCTATCTCGACTGCTGGGATGGCCTGCCGCCCCTGCCCCTGCCCGATTTGGCCCGGCGCCTCAGCCCCCGCCATACCGGCATCGGTGGCGATGGCCTGATTGCCCTGCTGCCCCCCAGCGGCCCCGATCACCAAGCCACCATGCGCATGTTCAATGCCGATGGCTCGGAATCGGAAATGTGCGGCAATGGCCTGCGCTGCCTGGCCTATCTCGCCCGCCGCCAGCAGCGGGTGACGGCGGCGCGCTTTGTGGTATCCACCGGAGCCGGCCCCTTGGCGGTCGAAATCATCGAAGAGGGCCCGCTCACGGCCGAAGTGCGGGTGGATATGGGCACACCCCGCCTGCACCCAGAGCAGGTGCCAGTACGCCTGCCCAGCACTGAGGCTGGGCCCCTGCTGCGCCTGAGTTTGCCCCTCGCCGGAAAGGCTGGATCAGCGCCGGTTGAGGCGATTGCCGTGGGCATGGGCAATCCCCACGCCGTGATTCTCGTCGACGATGTGGCTGCCATCGATGTCGCCGGCCTCGGCCCAGGCCTCGAACACCACCCGGCCTTCCCCCAGCGCAGCAATATCGAATGGGCCCAGGTCTTAAACGACGGCCGCAGCGAAGGCATCGCCCACCTGCGCCAGCGCACCTGGGAACGCGGCTCCGGCATTACCCAGGCCTGCGGCACCGGCGCCTGCGCCGTCGCCGTCGCCGCCCGGCTTTGCCAAGCCGTGGTTGGCGAACAAGTCCGCATGAGCCTCGACGGCGGCGACCTCCTCATCACCTGGCCCGGCCCCGGCCAATCGGTGCTCATGCAGGGCGAAGCTTGCTGGATCTACAGCGGCCAAATCCCCCTCTAGCCCCGCGGACAACACAAGCCACGTACAAAAGGCGCAAGCCACGGAGGGTAGGTTTATAAACCCACCAATACGCTTACGGACAAAGCCGGCTGGCGAGGTGCGGGGCAAGCTCTATGCGTAGGCCCTCTGGCGGGACTCAAGTCCCACCCCAACAAGGCTTGACTCTATACCCTTTATGGGTATAGATAGGTCAAATGAGATTTATTGAAGCGGCCCCCTTTTCGCGCAAACGGCCAAGTCTTATGACGGATGACGAATTGCAGGCGCTCCTGCGGCATCTCGCAGAACATCCCCAATCCGGGGATGCTATTCCGGGTACTGGAGGATTTCGTAAAATTCGATGGGCTAACAGTCAACGCAAGAAAGGGAAACGCAGCGGCAGTCGAACCATCTATCTTTTTGTGAGCCTCGTAGATACCATTCATCTGCTCACCATCTATGACCATGAAGATAAAGACGATCTTACCTCCGCCGAGAAACGGGAATTGGCCACCATTGCCAAGGACCTCAAGGCTCTCGCCAAGCAAAAGGGAAAAACGCCATGACCACAAATATCCTGAAAGACCTGCGCGAAGCCCACGAATCGCTCAAGGATCACTACCAAGGTAAGCGGACGCTCAAAACCCATAGCGTACCTCCTGCAAGCCCGGTGCAGATGACGAAGCGCCGAATCCAGAAGATCCGCGAACAACTACGGGTTTCGCAAGAGATCTTTGCGCGGTCACTGCACACATCCCGGCGAACCATTGAGAAGTGGGAACAAGGTATCAGCAAGCCATCGGGGGCTACCGCAGCGTTGCTTGCCTTAGTGGAAAAGCGACCTGAACTTTTTGACGAATTGATGGCCGTTTCCTGAAAGATAGCCGCAAGCCACGGAGTGGCTTCGCTTGGCGCATCGAGGGGGGACTTAGACCTTAAGCCTTAAGCCACAGGCGGGCGTGGACGCGGCAGCAGCGCTCGGAAGGGCTTCGCCAGGCCAGGGCCCAGCAGGCGATGGCGAGGGGCAGGGTTAGCAATTGCAGCAGCCAATAACTGAGACAGCGGGCGGGCGTGGGGAAATGGCCGCTAGAATCATCAATAATCGCCAAGCCCAGGCGACGATGCAGCCACGGGCCACCGCGGATGCTGGAGGCGGCAGCGCTCCAGACAAAATGGCTTATCGCAAATCCGGCACCCAGGGTGGTGGCACCCAGCCACAGCCACCAGGGATAGGCACCATCCTGGTGCCAGGCCAGAATCTGCGCCAATATGCCGCTCTCCGCCGCTTCCTGATCCCAGTACTGGGCCAAGAGATAACCGCCGCCAGCGCCCAAGGCCAGCCAGCCAAGCATCGCAAGGAGCATCAGCAGCAAATCGCCAAGGCTGGCCAGGGCCAGGGCCCCACTGCCGGCCTCGGCCACCGATAGGGGCGCCAAACGCCACGATTCCTCCTGCTCCGCCAAGGGCCGGCCGCTTTCGTCGATCGGCATCAAGGCATTGGATTTGGGCCGCCGAGGCCGCTGTAGGGAAGGCTCTAGGGCATCGGTTTCTCGCTGCACCGCCGCGCTGGCTGGCGCCGGGGTATCAGAAGCTGTCGCCGCCCGCCGCGTAGGATCAGAAGCCTCGAGGGCGCTTTCAATAACCGGCGCTACGCGGCGTTCAGAGCGCCGCTCGGTCAGGGCTGAGGAAGTCCCCCGTTGGCCAACCGGATCGGTGAGGGGCCGCGCCACCGGGGTTTCCCGCCGCGGATCCATATCCACCGTCGCCCGTCCCTCTTCGCGCGAAGAACGATCGGTGGACGGGGCAAACTCTTCGCTGGGGTGACGCTCTGGCGCGGGTACGTCCTTCGCCGCCTGGGCCACCGCCTTAATCGCCTCTGAGGCAATGCGACTGGGATCTGGCTCATCGGCAGCGACACGCACACGGAAGGAAAAGGGGCCAATGGTTACCGTCTGGCCATGACTTAGGCGAAACCGCCCTTGAATACTATCGCCATTGACCAGCACCCCATTGGTGCTGCCCAAGTCTTCAACCCACACCTCGCCATCGCCATAGATAAAGCAGGCGTGAGAACGGGAAAGCCGGCCATCATCCAGGCGGATCTGACAATCCCGGCCCCGTCCCAGCCGGGTTTCCCCCACCGGCAGCTTCCACTGCCCGAATTCAGCTTCGAGATAAACCGCCATACCATATCTTCGCACCTCAAACGGCCCGGGCAAGGACATGCCTGCACCCAGCGTCAGGGCGGCGCATCTATGGGCTGGGTGTCAAGTACCAAAGTCGTGTCGGTTTCTAAAAGAGCATTAAGCCCCCTACCCCCACAACTCTGCTGGACGTTTAGCAGAGCCCTGGGGAGCTCGAGGGGCAAA
>REDX01000281.1 GCA_007695355.1 Planctomycetota bacterium | reverse complement strand
GGGACATTCTTTGTATGTTTGGATTGGGTGCCCGTGATGCCATCTTGCGGTGGCTGGAAGCCCGGTCTGACCTGAGTCCAGCCCTGCGATTGGTCCGCGGTGCCTTAGCCCGCCACCAGGGCCGCGAGGATATTGCCCAACGGGACTTCCAAGCCTGCTTCCAGATGATGGATATTCTTGAGACCGAGCGCACCTCCACTGAAACCACGGTCACCGCCCGTCTTGCCTTTTTCGCCCTCGACTACCTTCCCTGGGAAGTGGTTTGGCAGCCTATCCAACGCTTGGTTGGAGAAGAGTGTTATCGAGCTTTGGCGGCCATGGTGGCAGAATGTCTGGGCCGCCCGGTTGAAAGTGCTGAAGCCTATCGCTCTTTAGGACAGATAGGAAGTGGCTTTGTTGCTCTTGGCCAGCGAGGTCTTCAGCGTTTAGGATTGGGAGAGGAAGATACGCCGCCATCTGAGCCCTTGAATCTGTAGGCAGACAGTATCTGACTACCGCAAAGGGTTTAGCCTGTCTTGGCTAAACCCAGGCATAGTCTTAAGCAGGGAGTGCAGAGGCGCCCATGGGTTAGGAGCAAAGCTGGCGCGGGCGCTCGACTAGGGCGTGGCGTCGGCGCAGTGCTGTTGAATATAGCTGTCAAGGCTGCGGATTGAGGCAAAGGCGCTCCGGCCTTCTTCGGCATTATTAATCTTGACGCCATAATTGCGATCAACGATGACCGCCAATTCCAAGGCATCGATGGAGTCGAGCCCTAGTCCCTCACCGAAGAGGGGGGTATCGATATCGACATCTTCGACGGTAATATCTTCCAGGTTGAGGCCTTCGATAATTCGTTGTGCCAAGAGGTTTTGCTGCTCGTTCATGCTCATGAAATCACTTTAGACTGGACGGTTCCGGATCAAGGGGCCACCCTGTTTAAGAACCATAAGCTTCCATCCACGCGCAATGCGGGGGCTGGTCGGCCTCAATGCGTAGCACTAGCACCAGCGGTGCCCCTCGCTGCAGCAGCCAAGCGGCGAGTTCCCGCCCATCGCCGTCTTTGGCGCCCGGAAGGCAGAAAGCTGGGCCGATAAGGCCTGCACGGATGCTTAATTCGCCCAGGGGCGTAGAGGGCAGGGTGTAGGCGAAGCGCTGGGGCTCGCTGCGCCCTTGTTGGCGAGCCAGTTCCACGGCTCGATCACTTTCAGCGCAGCCACGATCGCTCAGCAGGATCATGGCACTCTCGGCGGGGGGGGCGGCGAGGCCGCCCTGGCGACGGGCCAAGGCCAGCAGGCTCACTGCCAGGCGCGAGGCCTGATCCATGCGACCCCAAGAAGGGTCCGTCTCGCCACAGACCTGTCGGGCGGTGAGCCGCGGCAGCGCTGCCGGTTCTACGTTCAGCTGCGACCAGGGCCAATGCTGGCATTGCTGTCCGGAAACTTCAAGTTCGATGCCATCGACTCCGAGGCGGCAGGCCCAGATCAGGCGTGTGGATGCTGAGGATTTTGGTGGTCGCAGCGCTCGCGCTTCCTGGCCGATGCAGACAGCAGCGTTCAAGCCGCCAAAGCCGGCGTTGGCGCTGAGGAGTCGGCGCAGGGTTTGTGCATGGCCGCCGGCGGGCAGTAAATGCAAGGCCGGACTGACGCCAGGCTGAAGCAAGCCAATAATGCCCGGTAAAAGCTGACGCTGAAGGGCCAGCCAGCCGAGGGCCAGCTCGCTGACCCCGCAGGCTCCAAGGCTGTGGCCGAGGGCACCCTTCCAGCCAGTAATCAGGGCTTCGGGGCAGATTTGAGCATAGGCAAGGGCTTCGGACTCATCATTATAGCGGGTTCCGGTGCCATGGCTAATGACCGCATCAAGGCATTGCGCACCATCTGCGCCCAATGCATCGCGACAGGCTTGGAGTAGGCCCTTTCCCTGCCGATGCGGACCGGTGAGATGATTGGCATCGCAGCTGGCACCCCAGCCCTGGAGAAAAATGGGGCCATCCCCGGCGCAGGAGAACCACAGCGCAGCCGCGGTTTCACCCAAGCTGAGTCCCCGTCGGTCGGCGTCAAAGGGATGGGCGCCACGGGGGTCAATGGCTTGCAGGTCAGCGAATCCCTGCTCGATCATTGGGCAAAGGCGATCTGCGCCCAATACCAGCACGCGTTGGTACGCTCCTTGGTTGATCGCAAGCTCTGCCACCGCCACGGCAGCCGGTCCGGAAGCACATGCCATGCTCACGGCCAATCCGTGCATATCCTTGCCCTTGGTCAGTTGCTCGACCAGCCAGCCGGGGCCACCGCGGCCCTTTCCTTCGGCTAAGCAATCCTCAATCCAGCACGGCCCATCCCCTTTGGTGCTGGCCAGAAGGAGGAGATCTGGTTGCCAGGGCCCCTCGGCGATGAATTGTCCGAGAATATCCAGAAGGGGTTTTTCCAGGCGCCCCGGCTCTCCTTTGCCGGCACAGAGCCTAGCGAAGGTTTCGTGGAGATTACCGAGGGGGCTAAGCAGGGCGGCATGACAGAGGCTGATAGACCCGGCCTTGTGCGGCGCTGTTTGCTGGTGAGGCTGAAGATCAGTTGTCGGCACGTCGCTCCCTGTCACATAAGCCGGGTTCAGCCTATGGCCAGATCTGCTAAGACAACGCGGGTGCAGGCGGCTCATCCAGGGCGGCTCATCGGTCTGGGCAGAGTCCATCATTCTGCCATCTTCGAACGTAGAAAAGTCATAATCTGCACCCTTATTGGAGCTTTCAGCCATGACCTCACTGCCCCCTTCTCCCTTTTGTGATGATGAGGAACTGCGTCAGCGTCTAGGTGATGAAGCCTATTTCGTATTGCGCCAACAGGGGACAGAACGTCCCTTTAGCGGTCGTTATTATCAGCACGCCGAGGCCGGCCTGTATCGTTGTGCAGCCTGCGGCCAGGCGCTATTCCGCAGCGATGCCAAGTTTGATGCCGGCTGTGGTTGGCCCTCGTTCATGGAACCGGTGTCCCCCGATGCCCTTACCACCCATCGCGATGCCAGTCACGGCATGCTGCGCATAGAGGTGCGCTGTGGCCGCTGTGGATCCCATCACGGCCACGTCTTCGACGATGGTCCCGGCCCACGGGGGCTTCGCTATTGCATAAATAGCGTCTGCCTGGACTTCGAAGCCGATCCCCCGGCCTAGCCGCGGCTACACGATCGCCGTGGCCGACGAGGCGAAAGGCGAGGGGGGAACAGCGTCTGCGCCTCTCTCGCTTCCCCGGTTTTCCCCGGGCCCACTAGCTCGGCCCCGCCTTAGCGAGTTCAACCAATTTGCGGCAGCCGGCTTCCAGGATCTCATTGGGCACCGTATAACACATGCGGAAGTGGCTCCCGCGCTCGGAGAATACCGAACCGGGAATAATCAGGACGCCGGCCTTAATCGCCGCTTCGGCAAAGGCATCGCCTGTCCACGGAGATGGTGGCTTGGCCCAGAGATAAAAGGCGCCCTGGGGGGGTGCGAGGGCAAAGGTGTCAGAGAGCAGGCGCACCATGAGATCCCGCTTTTCCCGGTAGGCGGCGATGGGCTGGCGGAGATCAATCTCGGGGCAGGCGAGACTGGCGAATTGAGTGACCGAGGGGGCGCAGACAAAGCTGTACTGCTGGATTTTGGCCATGGCTTGAATGAGTTTGGCCGGGCCGGCCGCCCAGCCGAGTCGCCAGCCGGTCATGCCGTGACTCTTCGAATAACCACCGAGAACCAAGGTTTGCTCGTAGAAGGCGCTCATACTCGGCGCCGGCTCATAGGCGAAGGCGGAGTAGATTTCATCGCTGAGCACTGCCAGGTGGTGCCGCTTGCAGACGGCGGCCACCGCCTGCAGTTCCTCGGCGCTAAGGACGCGGCCGGTGGGGTTAGCCGGGGAATTGAGCAGCAGGAGTTTGCTGCGCGGGCTTATGGCCTGCTCGAGGGCCTGTGGGTCAATACCGAAATCGGCATTGTAGGTATCGAGATAGACCGGGGTGCCGCCGAAGAGACGGACGAGGTGCTTGTACATAACGAAGTAGGGATCGGGAATGATCACCTCATCCCCTTCCTCGACCAGGGCGAGGAGGGCAAGGAAAAGGCCGCCGGAGACCCCGGAGGTAATGATCAATTCATCCTCGGCCCAGTTGCGACCGCTGCGCTGTTGCTCGCTGTGCCGTAATTGGGCCCGCAGTTCAGCAATGCCCTGGGTCGGGGTGTAGGTATTCTGACCCGATTCAATGGCTGCAATCGCTGCCGCTTTTACCGGCGCCGGGACATCGAAATCGGGCTGCCCAATGGACAGATTAATCGGGTTCTTGAGGGCCTTAGCCAGGTCGAAGACTCGGCGGATGCCCGAAGCATCAATGCGCTCACAACGCTTGGCGAGATGAAACACGCGGGCTCACTTCCGGCAGCGGGGGGGGGGTAAATGAATGGGGAAACTGCCGGTGCTGGGTGTATCCGCAGTAGCGACGCGGGCAACCGATCTACTGGACGCGGGAGACGGCGATGACCGTTAAGTCATCGGACTGCGCGGCTCGTCCTCGATGGGCCGTGACTTCTTGAATCATGGTATCGATGAGGCCTTTGGCCCCGAGATGGCCATGGCTACCTATGAGATCATTGAAGCGATCGTCGCCGAACTCTTCATTGTTTTCGTTCATCGCCTCGGGGAAGCCATCGGTATAAATCACCAAGCTGTCGCCCACTTGTAATTGGCTTTCGAACTGCTGAATATTTTTATCAAAAATCGGCCCGTCGTTAAAGCCGATGGCGATGCCCTTAGGTGCGGCTAATTCGTAGCTCCGGCTTGCCGCGCGATAGATCAGCATGGGGTTATGGCCTGCCGAAGCATAGGTCATTTGTCCATTACGGGTATTCAGCACGCAATAGAAGGCTGTGACAAACATGCCTCGCTTAATTTGCTTGGCGATCAGCCGATTGGTTTCCTTGAGAGTCTCCGCGGCGTGTTGCTGATGCTTATTGGCTACTAGTCGTATAATGGTTCTGGTAATAGCCATGACCATCGAGCCCGGGACACCCTTGCCGGAGACGTCGGCGATAATGAAGCCCCAGAGATCGTTGCCGAGGGGGATGAAGTCGTAGTAGTCACCGGATACGGCCTTGGCGCCCTTATAATAAGCGTAGGGCAGGTAACCGGGAATGGCTGGCGCCTCAGCTGGCAGTAACTGCTGCTGCACCTCACGGGCAATGGAGAGTTCGTACTCGGCTTTTTCCTGCTCGACTAAGGCTGACTGAGCCCCTTTAAGTTCCCGCGTCATTCGGTTAAAACTATTTGCCAGATGGCCAATTTCATCTTTCGAGGTGGCACGGGTTTGATGGTCGAGGTTCCCTTGGCCGACAATTTCCATATCGCGAACCAGAATCTGAAGAGGGCGGGTAATCTTGCCGGCAATCCAGATCGCCAGGAAGAAGACAATACCCATGCTTAAGATAACGGCGATGCCAACGATGAAAAACAAACGGTTGCGGACGCTCATTACCTTATCGGCGGCAAGGTCTAGCCAGACTGTGGAGCCGAGGTAGCCAGCGCCGTCGCGGGCATTCATTTTGACGCGGAAGCGGAAGACGGGCGCATTATTGCGTGAAGTGCGATTGACCACGATGTCGTCGCTCAGACGTACCCATCCCAGGCGCGGGAGGTTTATGCGCTGCAGCTGGGGCCCCTGACTGCGGGTGGTAATGTCTTCCCCCCAGCTGAGTCCAGCCAGCTGCCCTTCGACAAAGGTAATGCCGATAATGTCGGAGAAGGTGTCAGCGGTGTCCCCCCAGGTGGTGGCTTGGTCGAAGTACCGTTTGAGTCGAATTTCATTTTCGGCCGCAGAGCCTCCAGAGTCAATCACCGAGCGACCAACCTGTGCGGCCATTTTAGCCAATTCGATACCTTTGTGTTGGGCTTGTCCGATGAGGAAGCTGCTCGAAACACTGCTCAAAACCAGTCCCATGAGGATCATCGTGACGGCGGTCATGCCAACCATGGCGAGCATCAAGGTTGAACGCAGGCTGCGGCCTTTGAACTGCATTTCCCGGCGGCGGATGACGCTATGGGAATCAGTCATCGACTGGTTGGTTTTGAGGCTGCGGCTCTTGCTTACGGTCCCCTGGCGACCGGAGATGGTGCTGATCTGGGATGAAGAGGCGGTAGCGAGGGGGCCGGTGCCAGTGCCAGTGGGGCGGCGCTTGGCTGGGACTTGGGTGCCGCCGCGGGGGCGAGATGTGCCAGCGGGTTGCCGCTGTGTGGGGCTGCGGGGGCGTTCGGTGGCATTACGTTGTTTGGCCATGCCCTATCGGTCCTTCATTACATTCCGGCTCGCCTAAGTAATTGGCGAGATGGTATTTAAAGCCGTTAGTACGGCTGGCTTCGGGTACGATCATCAGCATCTGAGGAACACAGATGAGCAGCCTTAGGTGCTTATTCAGCGCCGGGAATCCACTGCATCCAGGCCACAAGGCTGAAGGCGGTGAAAAGAGCAGCCGCAAGGCCAGCCGCTAAGTCATCCGCCATAATTCCGGTGGCTCCAGGCAATCGTTCCAAGCGGGAAATTGGCCAGGGCTTCCAAACATCAAACAGGCGGAACCAAAGGAATGCAATCACTATTGTGCCAATGGCTGCAGTCTGCATCAGACTGGGCAGGACCAGGGCAAGGAGGGCTAGGGCCAGCCACAGCCCCGCGACTTCGTCGATGACCACCTGGGAAGGGTCAGATCGCCCATAATGGCGAATTGCCCAGGGGCAGGCCCACCAGCCAGCAAAAGAGCTAAGCAATGTGAGAGCGCAGAATACAGCACCCCAGGCAGATGAGGGTGTCCAGAAGACGATAGCAAGGGCGATCACCGCTGCCCAGATACTGCCCCAGGTGCCGGGCATGGGCCGCAGGCAGCCTGCTCCACCGGCGGTAGCGATGGTCCAGGCAAGCCCTGAACGCAGGCGTTCAGACATCTACATCCAATTCCCCAAAGCGGCTCTCGATGAGGCTGACGATGGCATCTACAGCCGCCTCGGCGTCGTCGCCCTCGGCGCTAATGGTGACGGTGGAACCGCATTCAGCGGCCAGCATAAGCAGTTCCAAAACGCTTTTGGCATCAACGCTGAGGCCCTCTTTTTCGAGCCACACCTGGGAGGAAAAATTTCCTGCCGCCCCGGCGATGGCGGTTGATGGCCGGGCATGTAGGCCCATTTTATTGCTGATGGTCACAGAGCGTTCAATGCGCGGCATGGGCTGATCCTGGGTGGTCAAAGACCACGGTGATGGCAGGTGGAGGGTCGCTCTCGCGCTGCGCTTGGGCAAAGGAGATGACTGAACTCTTTAAGGATATTGTTGGCCTATCGAGACTTCTGCCAAGAGAGAATGCGCTGCGTTACTCAGGGCGGCTCAAAGCTTACCTTGGGCAAGGAATCCCCGCTTCGCGGTGGATGCTTTCAGCGCAAAAAGCGCCCTATTCAGGGCATTTTTGCAGGCCGATCAGGAGATCGGCGATCCCGGGGGCAAGCTTTGAGCCGACCTGCTGCGTTACTCAGGGCGGCTCAAAGCTCACCTTGGGCAAGGAATCCCCGCTTCGCGGGGATGCTTTCAGCGCAAAAAGCGCCCTATTCAGGGCATTTTTGCTGGCCGATCAGGAGATCGGCG
>REDX01000130.1 GCA_007695355.1 Planctomycetota bacterium | reverse complement strand
AAAATTCCACGGGGCAGATCGGCGACGATACACATACGATCACAGAACGGCATTGGCCCCACCCTCAGTGCGATCGGCGTTACGTGAACAACATGGGCACGAGAAGCAAGAAAACTCAGGGTCCCTTCGATGGCCAGATGCCCTTTACGGCCCGCCTGGTTCTGGCCAGTGAATGATAATGTCGTCGCTGTCCCATTCGCCACCATTGTCGATGCCATTGGGGCCGACGCTCCAAATCCGCTGCAGCGGCCCCTGTTCGGGATAACGGCGCAGGCCTTCACCGGCTGCGGCCCAGGGATCTTCGGGCCAGGGGCCAAGGCCCATTTCATGGCGGAGGACATCGTACATGAGGCTGACTCGCGCCCAGCGCTCCACTACCCGTCCGAGGGGAACCACCAACTCTTGGCTCAGATACGATGCCTGCCGCCGCCACCAACCCTTATCCCCATGGATGAGCGCATCCATTTCAGCCGCACCTTGAATAAACTCGCGCAGGCTGCGCTGATCATCGCGCAAAAAATGAATACTGGCGCCAAGGTCGCGCAAGGCCTGGGCCGCGCTGAAGCGTATCTGAATACCATTGGCACTCGTCCAATCGGTGAATTTTCGGGCGGACCCTTGTTCATCAAAAAGGGCGCTCGCAATGCGCATCTCATTGAGCATCCCTTGAACCATATACTCCTGCCAGTAGCTCGGCTGAGCCCAGGGCTCCATTATCGCCAAGAATTCCTCGCCATAAACATTCCATAAATCGGGATGCTCAGCCATCGCCCCCAGAGCGATAGCAGCGATGCTGATATCCACCAACATAGCAATAATCAAAGGCTCTTCGTGAACCGCCAGTAAGAGAGCGATGTCAGTAATTGCCGTAGCCCGCTCTGAGGGCGTCAATGCCAGCCGGGCCCGGGCCTCAGATAAACGAGCCCAGCCGCGCCGTTCAGTGATACCCAATAACACATCTTCAACACTGGGGGCAAGCCAACGCTGCAAGGGGGCGATTCCTGAATGCTGCCAAGCCTGCAGTTCCCCACGAATGCGCGCAATGGCATCGTGATCAAGATCTGCGTAGGCCGCCGTTAAGGCCCCTCGATCCACCTCCTCGGGCGGGTACCACTGCAATAATGTATCCGCTGCCGCTGAATGTTTCAGGGACTCCATTGCCGCATACAGGGCATCGGCCCGCGCAAGGTCCTCGGCTGCACTCAGCTGCCGATCCGCCACATCCTGCCAGCGCGAGGCAATGCCCTGTTCAGCCAATTCGCGGTGCACCCGCTCAAGGCTCAAGGGTAGGGCATAATGCCACCACAGCCCAAAGCCAAGGGTCAATAGGAGGGCAGCGCCAGCAAACACCATACGGCGCCAGCGCCGGGCAAGGGTGGTCATCATACGCTTTCATGATATCCCTAGTTATCCTAAGGCCAGCCCTTGTTGACTTGGATGATCGGCATCGTCGTCCCTCGGTGGAACGTTCTCGACTCCCCATGAACCCCGGGCCATGCTGGTCCGTTCCCCCCACCTGGAGTTCTTATATGACCATCATCGTTCTTCGCCATATCCTCAGCTTGTTCGTGATCATGGTTGCCGGGGGGCTGTGGCAGTCGCTCTCCGGGGCAGAGAGTGCAGAGAGTGCAGAGGGCGCAGGCGACGGAGCGAATCCCTGGCGGGCGGGGGCCGAAGTTCTCACCCAGCGGGTCGAGCGCTTGGCCGCCGGGGGTGAGGTGGATGCGGCGGCGGCGGTTCTGCAGCGCCTATTAGAGCGCGAGGGCATTGCCGAAACCGGGCTGGATGACCGCGCCCGCTTGGCCCTGGCCCGGGGCTATTTGGCCGCCGAGCGCATTGACCAGGCCCTGCGCACGGTGAATGCCATTAGCTGGGCGGATAAGGCGCCGGAGGTGGCGGCGGAGGTGGTCTCCCTGACCCTGGCCATCCGCTGGCAGGGTCTCTACGATGAGGGTGGGCGCCTGCGCTCGGGGATGATCCCGCCCCGGGATAGTTTTGATGCCGAGCAGGGCCAGCGGGCCGGCCCCTGGCAGGAGCGGCGGGGGCACTGGCAGGCCTTGCAGGACTTGCTGGGCGGTGGTGTGCGCATGGTCGCCGCCGAGGGTGGAGAACTGCGCTGGCCACGGCCCCAGGAGTGGCTGAGCTTGGCCCGCTATGCCTATAATGAACTCCCCACCGACGAACTGCCAGCTCTCGATGGCGCCGATGGCGAATGGCTGGGAGCCTTGGCCGCCTTGCACCTGGAAGAGCACGAGATTGAAGCCGCCTGGGCGGTGACCCAGGTGCTGCTGCGCCGCTTCCCGGATCATGGGGTGAGCGATGAAACACTCTTCCGCTTGGGCCGGTGGCAGCAGCGCCGAGAACGTCTGCGCAGGCAGCTTCCCCTCTGGCCCTTGCCCGAAGTCGAGGCCGGCATTGAGGCCGCCCTGGCGGCGCGGCCGGCCCTGCGCGAGCGCCTCCAGGCAGCAATGGACGCAGATATCGACAGCCTACTGGCCGCCCAGGAGTGGCCAGAGCGGAAGCTTAGCGAAACGGACGTAATCACCATAGAAACCCTCGGTGAAGTGGAGTACCTGGATCAGCAATGGACCTGGGAACTCGCCCGCAGTTACGATGGTTTACAACTGCAGCCCCGGGCGCGCAATCTCGCCCTGGGCGAAGAACAGGAACTGCGACTGACCAGCACCCTGCGCGGTCCGCATCAGCTGCAGCTGTTTGCCCTGCCGTCCCTGGCTGCCTACCAGGCCCTGGCCGAAGATCCGGTGGGCCAGGCCCAGCACCTGCAGGGAAGCCCGCTGCAGAGCATGGAGATCGCTTTTTTTGGCGAGCCGGGAAGCCCAACACCCAAGAATTTTATCCTGGAAAACAGCGCAGACCTGGCCGAAGGCTTCTACGCTTTGCGGGTGAGCGCCCGCGGCAGTCCGGTGGTGGCGGTGAGCGGTTTTAGCGTGGTTGATCCCGATCTCCACGTACTGGCTGGCAGCGATAGCCTGCAGGTGTGGGTGGTGTCCCGCTCCCATGGCGCGGCGCGCGCCGCCGAGCCCTTGGCCCTGGAACTCAGTCTGGTGCGCAATCCCCAATCCGCTGCCGGCGATGCCTGGGCCGATGCCTCGGCCCCCTGGCGGGCAGGCTTTCGAGCCGCCTTTCTTGATGAAGATATCAAGGCCATCGTTCGCGATGCCGATGAGGCGGAGGTGGCCGCCGGCCGCGCCGCCGGGCGACTGGCCCGGGAGCAAGATCCGCCGCAGCGCAGCACCCACTTTCTACGCAGCGACGAGCAGGGCCTGGCCCGGCTAGAACTGCCACAACCCTATCGGGGCCGGCCCTATCAGGCCCTGGTGCGCATTGACCGCGGCGATGTGGCGGTAAGCCGCGAGGTGAGCCATGGCATTGAACGCAGCTGGGCCCTGCGCAGTCTCGCCTGGGCCGATCGGCCCCTCCTGCGCCCCGGTGAAACCCTGCACTGGCGCGCCCTGCTGCGCGAATTTGATGGCAGCAGCCTGCGCCGACCAGAGGGTTCGATCCAAACCGCCATAAAAGTAATCGGCCAGGAGGAGGAAATCCTCTGGCAGGAAGAGGTCGCCATCGCCGCAGATGGCAGCCTGCACGGCGAATTACCACTGCCCCAATCCCTGCGCCGCCTCGGCCCCAGCGTCCTCGTCCTGCGCCTGGACGAGGGCGAATGGCAGCACCTGGCCGAATTGCGGGAAATCGCCCTGCCCACCTTCACCCTGGAAGTGGAGGGCATCAATGAGACCCTACGCAGTGGCGAAGATCAGCCCATCACCCTGAGCCTGCGCGATCACAGCGGCAGCGGCATAGCCAGCACGGCAATCAATGTGGAAGTCACCATCCATCCCGAAGATGGGAATGAAGTGCCCGGCCAGCACCTGCGCGAACTGACCGATATAGGCGGGGTTGCTCGCCTGCGGGTGCCATCCCTTGCCGGCCGCCCCGCCCTCTATCGCGCCACGATTCGGCTCAGGCATAATGGCCAGGATTACCTGCGTCACCTCCATTGGCGCAGCACCGTCTTTCCCTTCCCCTTGCAGGTGGAACTGCGCGAGTCCAGCCTGCGCGCCGGACAAAGCCTACACCTGCGCGGCACCTTTCCCGCCGCCGCCCGCCTGCAGTGGTGGCTGGAAAACGATGGGCGCCGTTTGGGTGAGGTCCAGGAATGGCAGGGCGATGATCGCGGCTGGAGCGAAACCAGCCTGCGCCTGAGCGATGCCCATGTGGGGGCCAGCACCCTGGTCCTCAGCCACCCGGTCTTGGATGGCCCGCCAGCTCGGCGTGCATTGAGCCTGCGGGTGCTTCCCGCCCCATCGGCGCGGGAGCTGCGCTTGGGCGAATTGCGCCTGGAGCCATCCGCCACCCGGGTGGATCCTGGGCAGGAGTGGAGCGCCACCCTGAGCGGCTTGGCCCCCCGCGCCGCCGGCCTGTTGGTGATTGGCGATGATGTGCTGCGCCACGGGGCGGTGGCGGCGGGCGAGGCCGGGCGCGCCCAATTCCACACCAGCATCCCCGGCAGCTGGGGCCCCAGCACCCATATCCAAGCCATAAGCTATCTGCCGGGCCGGGGCTTTGTGGAAAGCCCGCGCCAAGAGCTGGAGATTCGCCCCATCGATACCCTACTGCGGGTCACCGTACAGCCGGAGCACGAGCGCTACCGCCCCGGCGATACGGTGCGCGCGCAGCTGCGGGTGCACGACTGGCAGGGCCAGCCCGCCGCTGGGGTGCGTTTAAGCGTCGGCGTGGTGGACCATCGCCTCTATCATCTGGCTGAGGACGATACCCCGGATTTATGGGAATATTTCCATCATTTCCAGCGCCCCTGGCAGTTGAGCCTGGGCAAAAGTATGAGCCAGCGCGTACCCCAGGCCCTGCTCTGGCGCTCGGTGATTCAGCGCTGGGAGCCAGCTGCAGGTGTTGGCGCCTTTGGCAATCGCAGTGGTGGTGGCAAACGACGGGCCCTGGGGGCCTATGGGGCATCCCGCGCCAGCGAGCGGGCCAGCGTTCTACTGGAAGCCAGCGCCAGCCCCCTGGTGCTGTGGCTCGCCGATATCCAGACCGATGACCAGGGACTGGCCAGCATGCACTTCCCCCTGCCCCAGGATCCGGGTAGCTGGCGCATTACCGCCCGCGCCAATGACGCTGCCCACCGCCTGCGGGTGGGCGAGGTGCGCCTTGACCTCAGCGCCCAATTGCAGATCCAGGCCCACCTGCGCGGGCCCACGGTAATGAGTCCCGGCGAAGTCCTGCCCTTGGAAGTGGAACTGCATAATCGCAGCGATGCCCCGGCCCCGCTGCGCCTCACCGGCCCCGATGGCCAGCTGCACGAACTTGAACTGCCGCCCCGGGGCCGCCGGCTGCTGCCCTTAGCCCTCAGCGCCCCGACCATCGACCCGGAGGCCCCCCTGCTCTGGGATGCCGGCCACCTGGGCCAACTGCAGCACCACGATCTGCGTCTGGAAAGCGGCCCCGCCGGGGCCGGACTGCAAGAAGTTCAGGAGCTGCGCTTTACCCATCTCCTGCGCCTGCCCGGGCTGGTGCAGCAGCGACGCCTCCTCCAAGTCATGCCAGAAAACGGCAGCCTGCCCCTGGCCGCGGGCGCCCGGGCCCTGCACCTGGAACTGCGCGCCTATGTCGATGGTGGGGCCCGCGCCCGCCATTGGCTGGCCAGCGAGCAGCACGGGGATCTGCGCCTATTGCCCGCCTTGCTCAGTGAACCCGGTCCCGCCCGCCTGCAGGCTGTGGCCCGGGATTGGTCGATGACGCAAAGCATGCGGCAGCCGGAATTATCGCTTCTCCTCACCCAGATCGCCCACCAGCAAGGCATGCCCATGTCCGGACCCACGCGCACGCCCCAAGGCCTCATCGGCGCGTGGCTGCTGGCCCGCGGCCAATACCTGGGCATGGATTTACCCCGACCGCCCCGGGGCCTGGATGCCCAATCACAGGAGCAGCGCGCCCTGCTCGCCGCCACCGCCCGCCTCGCCGGCTGGCATGAAGCCAGTGAACTATGGCCCACATCCATCGACGGTCTCAGCCCCTACGACCTGGCCATCCTTGCCGATGCCGCCCAGCTTACCGATCACCCGCAGGCCGAGCTTTTGGCCCAAGCCCTTGCCGTGCGCCCCTGGGATCACCCTCCCACCGCCGTCTTGGCCGTCAGGCTCCTCCACCAACGACCAGCCCAGGATCGCAGCCAGGAACTCATTCTCGATGACGGCCTGGGCAGCGAACATACTATTGCCCTCGGCAGTGAACAACAGTGGGCCGGCCGCCTCGGGCCCGGGGCCAGCCTGCGCGCCGCCCCTGGCACCGTACTGCTGGGCAGCATCCGCGCCCTCCATGGGGCCGATGACGCCGATCCCCAATTACTGCAGCTAGAGTGGTATCAGTCAGATGCTGACGGTTTCTGGTACCAGGTGGCGGCCGATAGCCTACGCCCCGGCCGTGATCTGCTGCTACGCCTGCGCCCCAATGAAGCCGCGCGGGCCACCCTTCCCGCACAAGCGGAACTGGAGATAGAAGCCTTTCTCCCCCTTGCCGTAGAGCGCAACCAGCAGAATGAGGACCCCACGCGATTCATGCGCGGCATCGTTACCGGCATGGAGCCCCGTTGGCGGCTGCATCTGCCGCCCATGGATGAAGACCAAGCGCCATCTGCCCTGCCCCTAGAGGCCACAAGCGCCCCCCGCATAAGCCAGCCCCCTGGACTGCAGGCCCTCGGCAAGCGGAACAATAACCCTGACTCCATGGCCATATTGCGACCGGGAGATCCCGATCCCCTGCACCAGGAAGCTTGGTTTCACCTGCGCACGCCAGAATTCGAAGGCCGCTTAGCCTGGCTGGGCCTGCGCATCACCGTAGTCGACGAGGAGCAGGGGTGGCAAAGCCTTAGCTCCCATACCTACCTCCCCGCCGCCCTCAGCCTGCGCGGCGGTCCCGCCCCCAGCATGGCCGACGACGAGGAAAACCTGGCCTTCCCCTATGCAGACGAACTGCGCCAACTCCTTGCGCGCCTAGATCTGCGCGAACAGGAGGCCCTCGGTGACCACGTCCACCACAACTCGGCCTCGGCGCAGGAATGGCAGCGCCTCCTCCGCATCTATGATGAAAACCAGCAGCAGCATCTCGAAGAGCTCCTCGACCACCGACTCATCGCCAGCGAACACTGGAGCCGCCAGCGCCTCGCCGCCAGTGCCGCGGCATCCTGGGCCCAGCTGATCAGCGATCGACAACGTCTGCTCGGCCTCATGCCCGGTGACCCACCCAGCCATTGGACCATTGGCAGCCTGCTCGAACTGCGCGGCAAACTCAGCAGACTCGCCGACCGCAGCTTAGCCACCCTGCCGCCACAGCAGCGGGTACACCTACCCACCCCCACCCTGCGCCAACTGGTTGCAACGCTTCAGCCCGAGGCCGAGGACCCCAGCTCCTGGCTGTGGCAGCAGGAACTCAGCCAAGAGATGGTGCAGAGCTGGGTGATGAGAGATGCTGACGGTGAAGTCTGGCTACGCTGGCTGCGCGAAATCTTGGGAATATCGGTTTATTTAGACCCATGCTTATCGCCAGCCATCTTCCCCCCCAGCGCTCGGGACCCCAGCGCTTT
>REDX01000217.1 GCA_007695355.1 Planctomycetota bacterium | reverse complement strand
AGGGTCCGAAGAGGGACTTTCACCCTCCGAGATACGTGCCATGCCTGGCACACAACAAAACAAGCCCGACCGGCGTCCGGTCGGGCTTGTGGAGATACACATCTCTCATCGTCAAAGCTTTAGCGCAGGGTTGGGAACACGTTGGTCTCAATCAGATACTCAGTGTCGTTGAGCTCTGCCCACTCCCCAAAGGCGAAGCCAATGGCAACGCAGAAGGCAAGAAAGGTGATAATCACCAGCACCATGTAGGTTTTGTCGTTCGTGTATTCTTCCATGATCGCAACTCCCAATTCCGAAGGGGTGAAGGGGGGACGGCAGAGCCTACCAGAGGCGGTTCTGCACCTTGTCACCCTGACGGATGGTATGGCCGCGGGTATTCCAGGTTTCTGGAATGACACGGCAGGCCGCCATGTCATCCATCACCCGGTCGACGCGCACCTTAACGATGTATTGATCGCCGCGGAGGATAATGAATTCCATATTCGGCTCGATATTCGCATTCCGTCCGACGGTAATCATCACGAGGTCCTGATTGCCATTGGGGTCAACATGGATGGCGGCCACCATGCCTTCGATAACTTCGCTGGTGGTGGGGCCTTCGGAGTTAATCTCCTGCCACACTCGGGGGTGGCGCTCGCGCACCAGGGCGAGGCGGGCATCCTTGCGGTTGGCTTCCTGTTCAAGACGAGCAATGGTGTCCTCACGGCGGCGCAGCTCGACTTGGCTATTGTTAAAGTCGTCCTCCAACTCCGACAGGCGAACGTCTAACTCATGGGCTACCGCCCGGGCGACAGCAGCGATATTATTGAGCTCGCTATTGCGCTGGCGGGTACGGGCCAGGGTTTCATTAAGGTTTTGGATCATCAGGATTTGCGCCTGGATCCGCTCATTCTGCTGGCTGATCTGTTGATCGCGCAGAATGATATCGTTATTCAGGGCGGAGATGCGCGATTCGGCATCGTCGCGGGCGCGGGCCAACTCATCGATGCGCGAATTCGCACGCTCTACCGCCGCTTCAGCTACCGCGCGGCCATGGCTGGCCTCGGCGGTGAGACGATTGGCCTGGGTGAGCTCTGCCGCAAGATTACGGGTATCTTGATCCCAGCGGCGCTTCCAGTTCTCACGGGTGGCGTAGGTCAGCATTTGCATATAGGCAAAGCCCATGGCCAGCAGCAGGTTCAGGACGATGAAGACCTTGGTCGCAGTATTCATGAGGGGAGACTCCGGGAAATACCTGAGAGAATGAACGCTTCAGCAGATCAGTTGCCAGCACCAGGGCTACGCACATCCAGGCGTTGCTGCTGTTGATAGCGCAGTAGTACGGCAGAGGAAGGGGTACCGCCATGGCCAGCAGCGGTATGGGCCGCGCGCTGTACCTCACGGCTCGCATGCTGCATGGCGGCGGCAATGATCTCCACTGCAGCCTCGGTGGTCGCATCGACATTGCCAATGGCATAGAGGAAGGCGATACGAACATCATCCTTACCGTCTAGCTGGCCGGCGCTGTCGAGCTCTTGATAGACATCGGTAATCTGATTGATGCGACTCGGAGCAGCAGTGTGTGCGATCGCACGCAGAGCTTGAATACGCAGAGCATCAGCACGATGAGAAATGGTAGCGATCAGGGCATCAAGGGCCGGCTCTAGGGCAAACTGACTCTTGTTTTGGGGATCGACACTGGCGAGGGCGGTTGCCGCCTCAAGGGCCACTTGCTCGCGGGCCCGGCGATTGGTTTCCGGCAGTTCGGCATCACCGAGCACCAAATTAATCGTACCTTCCAGTTCCACCGCGTCATAGGGACGACGGACAACACCGGAGACCTGATCGCCCAATTCATTCTCGACCGCCACCGCTAACTCGGGGTTTTCCGGGAGGGAGAGGAAGATCGGGGTATTCGCGGTGCGGCGATCGGCCTTGAGGGCGGCAATTAAGCCAGCGGCAGTCTGCTCCGGTACCTCAATGGTGCGACCCCATTCGTCGCGCAGGGTCGGGATGAGATCACCAGCGATAACGATGGCATCCTTGACCGGGGTCTCGGCGAGGCGGGCCCGGGCTTCAAAGCCGTCGGCGGCGGTAATAACAAAGAAACCTTGGCTTTGCAGGGCATTGCGCGCGGCATTGCGGGAGCGGTAATCGGGATCGACCACCAGCACCACCTTCATCGCCCACTCGCCCACTGCCTGGGCCAAATTGGGGACCACCTTCTCGGCGTTAAAGAACTCCAGCTTGGGATCGAGATGGGCCAGGGTGATTGCGGCGTGGTAGGCCACCCGCTTATCGGGATGGTCAAGGGCAGCAACCAACACCGTGCCCGCCTTGCCGGCCATCAGGCCTTCACCCTTGCTGGGCAGCAGGCGCTCGGCATGGGCTAGACGAGGATCGCGCAGCAGGGCCATCATGCGAGCCGCGACATCGTAGCGCTCGCTGACAATGGCCTGTTGGATGCCGCGGTAGAGATGGGTGGCGCCAAAGGCGATAATGCGATCCTCAAGCAATTCCACCGCCTGCTGACGCTCTTCGAGGGCGGCAGTGGTGAGATACGAGCGGTTGGGCTCGGTAATACGCTCGCGGGCAATATTCAGACGCTCTTCAACTTCGGTCATCTGTGCCGCCAAGACGGTGGCGAGCAGAGGATAGAAGGCCTGGGTGTCGGTGTAGGCAGAAGCGCCGTCAAAGAGCAGCTGTTCGGCGATGAGCTCGTTCCACGCATAGGCGGGCACCCGCTCGTAAGTCAAATCGTTGCCATCCATGCGCCACATCAGGGCTTCGTTGGCGACGGTTTCGTCGCGCACCTGGTCGCCATCGCGGAAGTAACGCAGCGCTTCTTTAAAGTAAAGCGTGGCACCGGAGTCGAGGCGGCCGGCCAAGCCATTGACCTGAGCGATCTGCTGAATGGCATTGGCAGCAACCCGGCGCACGGTTTCATCTTCGTGGTGATCTACCAGGTTTTGCAGAGGTGGCAAAGCGCGGGGATCTTGAATATCGGCAAGGCTTACAGCGATTGCGGCGACCAGACGGGAATCCTCTGCCTTAAGGGCCTCCATCAGGGGCACTACGGCGCGGTAGCCCATTTGCGTAATCACCACCCGGCAGTAGACGCGGAGGCGGTCTTCGCGATTGTCGACCAAATGCTTAATCAGATGCGGGATGGCGATCGGCCCGATTGCCACCAATTCACGCGTGGCGACAAAGCGCTGACGCTCATCGGTGAAACGGGTGTCTTGGCGCTCATCCAGCTTGCTGATCAAGAGACGGATGTAGTCCTCACTCTGTCGCAGCTCGCGCTGGTAGACATTATGGCGGCGCAGCACCTCTTTCATCACCTCGGTGAGCTCGGCCCGCTCGCTCATGCGGATAAACTTCGCATGGCCGATCGCTAGGTAGAATTCGTAAATGAGACGGTTCTCAGGATTGAGCGCGAGTGCATCGGCGAGGCGGGCGGCAGCCTGATTAAAGCGGCCAGTCCGGTATTCATTGACCGCCTCAGAGAGGATCTCACGGATCTGCTCTTCGGCGGTGACGCCCGGATTGTTATCCAGCTCGGCAGCATAGGACAGGGGCGCCATGGCCGCGCCGGCACCACCAAGGGACAATCCCAGAATCAGGGCAGTCAACGAGTTGCGCATTGAGACCTCCTCAGCCTGCACGCTCCGGGTCCAACCCCGGATCGATCTCCGAGCTATGGGGGAACACCGTTCGCCACCATCGCCCTTCGGAGGGCAAAGCATTGACCCAGACCCTCTTCCTCACAAGTCTAGGAACCAGAGCCCCCCCCCTGGTGTATGATGGACCACAACCCTTCCAAACCCCGCCGGCGCCGCCCCTTGTCTGCCCCCCACCGCCCCGTAATCAGGGCCAATCCCCCGCAAAAAAGGCACGCCCATGCCCCCTGCCCCCACCTACACCCGCTTTCTTCGCTGCCGTGCCCTGGCCAAAGTGAACCTTGGTCTGCGTGTCCTCGGCCGTGATGCCGCTGGCTATCACCGCCTGGAAACCGTCTTCCACTCCTTGAACTTGGCCGATGAAATCGATCTGCGCTGGCAACCCCACCCCCGCGGCGAGGGGCCGATCACCATTAATTGTCCCGGCAGCGGCCTGCAGCTTGGGCCGAATTCCAGCGTCCACCGCGCCATCGTCGGCCTGCGCCAACTCGGCGCGCCTATCGGCGCCCTGCGGTTAGAGATCCATAAGCGCATTCCTTTGGCCGGCGGCCTAGGCGGTAGCTCCGCCGATGCGGCGGCCATCTTGCGCGCCCTCAGTCACCTGGTGCCAGGACCCAGGCGCCAGCAGCAACTTTCCGCCCTTGCTTTGAGCCTGGGCGCCGATGTCCCCTTCCAGCTGCGCGGGGGATGTGCCCACGCCCTCGGCCGCGGCGAAATCCTCAGTCCCCTAGCCGCCTGGGAAGGCCAGCCAGTGTGGCTGATTTTGTGCCCCGGCGGCTGCGATACCGCCCAAGTCTTCGCTGCCCTCAGCGAGACGCAGCGCCGGCCACGCTGTGCCCATGGCCATACCTGGTGGCAGCAACAGTGGCGCAGCGGCAGCACCGCTTGGCAGACCAATGATCTTTGGCCAGCCGCCCGGGCTCTGAATCCGCGCTTGGCCGCGGTCGCCCAATGGCTCGATGGCCAAGCCCTGCCCTGGGCCATGAGCGGCAGTGGCAGCAGTTGCTATAGTCTCAAGCAACCAGATGGGACACCACCGGCAGGCTGCCAAGTGTTGCAAACGACTTTCAGTGAGGGGTGAAAATTTCGTCGAGCCGGCGGCGCAGATCAACCCAAGGCCGCAGGCTGTCAGCGCTGCCCTGAAGCTCAGCGCCGGGATCAATCACCAAGAGGGTTTCATCAAGGGCTTGCTGCAGGCCGACATCTTCAAGCTTGCGCAGCAGTATTTGCAGCTGTTCTCGCTGCTCGACAGCCAAGCGCAAACGGCCGGCGCGCAATGCCCCAAGAATCGCATAAGCGAGATCTTGCCGCTGGCCCGCCGCCTCCACCAATTGCGCCACTAAGGGATGCCCGGACGGCAATTGTACCCGAGAAAGTGTCGCCAAAAACAAGGACCATTCTAAGCCGCGATCGCCACGCAGCACCTGCGGCAGTACACGCGCTAGGGCCGCGGCACTGATCCCCGGCTGCTCTCCGGGTCGTAGGGCATTGACGGCAGTCAGGGCCATACTCAAACGGTCATCGGTAACCGCATGCCGCAGCGCGCTAATCGCATCCGGATGGCCGGCGCCCACCTGCGCCACCAACACCCGCAAGGCAAACCGTCGCAGGCGCAGATGCCGGGCCCCGGCATGGGCATTGCGCGCCCCCGGCACCGCTAAACGCAGGGCGTGCATCGCAAAGCGATCAGGGTCTAAACGTAAGCCGTCAAGAAGGGTAAACTCTACCACTTCAACGCTATCTTCCTCAGCCAAAACCAGGGCATAAACATCAGCAAGGGCGGGGCGGGCAAGGAAGCGCAGCTCGCGCAGGATCGCTAGCTTCATACGCTGGTCCTGCTGACGCGCTGCCAATTGGTTTTCTGGGGGAGTCGGGGCCAAAAGCCGGCTCACCAGCACGGTTAAACCGGCATCGCCATGGCTGCGTATAATGCGGTGCACCAAATAAACGGGGGGTATGAAGAGATCGGTTTGAAACAAACGATCACGCTCCCTCGCCAAGGCCGAATCGCTAATCCGTAGACGATCTGCCCGCCGCGCCGCCTCCACATCAAGCGCCGAGGTCAGGCCGCCGCAAAGTAGCCAAAGCCCGCAAATAATTATTCCCCTCATGGCCCTGACTCGCGCAACCAAAAGGGGCGATCACGGGGAAAACGGCGGCGTAAATCGGTCAGAACCTCCTCGTCTCGCTCGGCAAAGGGCCCGGCCATGACCGTCAGATGACCACCGCGCCGGCGCAGGTAGGCGGGGTAGCCATCGCCGATAACCTGCCAGCGTAAGGCCTGGGCGCGGGTTTCCGCGTGGGCCGCAAATGATGCCACCTGAACCGCCTGGGCCCCCTCCCAGGGCAAGGCTTGAACATCGCTCTGCCAGCGCGCCGCCAGCGCCGCTAGGCCAGGGGTCTGCACCGCACTCAGCCCCTCGAGAGCCTGCATGGTCACCTCGCTGTGCTGTCGCGAAGCCGCCCACTGCAGACGCCGCAAACGCTGAATATCCTCGTGCATCGCCGCGAGTTCCGTGGCCGCCAAGGTCTGCACATCTTCTAAAACCAGGCGCAAGCGCAGGCGGTGCCGCAAATAACCATCGGCAATCTCAACCCCAGCCAAAAAGCTGATATCGGCATCGTGCCAAAGGCCGCGGCGGGTATCAAAGCGGTAGTTGACTTGAATATCGCGCATCTGCACATAGCGCTCATCTTCACCACGCAACGATCGCGGTTGCGCGTCTACCCACTCGACGGCAGGCAGGGCATAACTAAAGCGCGGCCGCGCCCCATTATGGGTACGCCGCACGCGCACCACTTGGCGACGTTTTTCCGGCGGGGGGTAAGCATAGATGAATTCGGCATCCCAAGCCTGATCCAAGCCCGGCGGCAGCACCAGGAGATTGAAATCAAAATAGCCAATGGCCGGACCATGATCGTGCTGCAGCTCATCGCCCTCTTCCCCGGCCAGCAAATGGACCCGCCCGTCGCGACGCAGACGGGCCGGCCGCAGTTCACCACGCCGCAGACCTCCGCTCTGGGTCAGCAACACTGCGCGTCCATCCCGTCCATAAACGAAAAGAGTGATCTCGTGCCGCTGTTGACGCAGGGGCAATGGGGCTCCTGGTTCGTCTGGCCACACCTCGGTGACCAAGCTATAGCGGGCGATGGTGCCCGCCGGCAGGTCCAGCACACAGGGCCTCAGGGCGATAAAAAAGGCGGCTACACCAACCAAGCCCATAACCACCACCAACAAGAGCACCACCAAGGGCGCATGACGCTGGCAGCGGTTGATCAAGTCGAGGGGCATGGCCCCATGCTGCCCCAGCCCAAGCAGGAGCAAGGTGCGACCCACTAGGACACGCAGGGCCACTCAAAGCTCGCAAAATCCATTTACTATTTGGATTTTATGCGATCATATCGACAATTTTTACTGCGAATTTGATTCGAAATGACACTGCCGAGCTGGAGCTCGGCGCTCCCGGAGCGAGCTTTGCGCGGCCCTGCTAGGACACGCAGGGCGGCTCAAGTCACTGGCCAAGGGCGAGCGGCGAAACGCCCGACCACCGACAGGCCGTATAACCCCCAAGTCCAACCCAAACCTCAAGCCAAGCTCAGCGTCCAGCCGATTGTCTCGGCGGCATTGCCACCTAGGCTGCCACCATGGAAATTTCCCCTGTCGTGATTGGCCCCCAGCTTCCCCAACCCGTAACCATCGGCGGTGAAATGCCGGTGATCATTAGCGGCCCCTGCGTCATCGAAAGTCCCGAGCACCTGCGCCAGATGGCTGAATTGGTAAGCCGCGCCTGCGCCGCCCAGGGCCTGCCGCTGATTTTTAAGGCCAGCTTCGACAAGGCCAACCGCACCTCCCATCGCTCCTTCCGCGGGCCCGGTTTGGAAGAGGGCCTACGCTTGCTGCGCGGAATCCGCGAAGAATTTGGCCTGCCGGTTACCACCGATGTCCACGAGGTGTCGCAGGTGGCAGCGGTAGCAGCCAGCGTCGATCTCATCCAAGTGCCTGCCTTTCTCTGCCGACAAAGCGATCTCATCGAGGCCTGCGCGAAGAGCGGCACCCCCACCTCGATTAAAAAGGGGCAGTTCCTCGCCCCCTGGGACTGCCGCAGCCTGATTGACAAATTTCGCTCCGCCGGCGGCCAGGATTTGGTGCTGATCGAACGCGGCACCACCTTTGGCTACAATAATCTGGTCTCCGATTTCCGCGCCCTGCCGATTATGCGCAGCATGGGGGTGCCGGTGATCTATGACGGCACCCATTCGGTGCAGATGCCTGGGGGCGCCGGGGAGTGCTCTTCCGGCAGCGGCCATTTGGCGCCGGCGCTCATGCGTGCCGCCCTGGCAGTGGGCGTCGAGGGCCTCTTCCTGGAAACCCACGATAATCCCAGCGCCGCCCTCTCCGATGGCCCCAATGTGGTGCCCAGCCAAGAGCTGCCCGCCTTTCTCAATGAGGTCCTCAGCCTCCACCGCGCCCTCGGCCGCCCAGCGCCGGCGCCGCCGCGGAGTTAACAGTCGCTCGGCTTTTGCCCAGCCGCCTTGACGGCGCGCTCTTCGCTGAGGGCCACCGCGTTCGCCGCTAGCTGATGAAACGGCATGCTGTCTGCATCCAGCGATGGGGTTCGCTGAGTGCTCCCTTGTATAGCTCCACGACTCCTCTAGTATCGCCCTGTCGCCACCCATGAAAGGGAAGTCCTATGCTTGTGGTCAATACCGATGAAGTGCCCGGACGCCAGATCACGGAGGTCTTAGGCTTGGTTCAAGGCAGCACCGTGCGCGCCAAAAATGTCGGCCGCGATATTGCCGCGAGCTTTAAAAACCTGGTTGGCGGCGAGCTGAAGGGCTATACCGAACTACTTACCGAGGCGCGGCGTCAAGCCCTGCAGCGGATGCTTGATCAGGCCCAAGAGCTCGGCGCCGAAGCGGTGGTGAATGTGCGCTTTACCACCGCCGCGGTCTCTGCCGGGGCCTCCGAATTGCTCGCCTATGGCACCGCGGTGCGCCTCCAAGCCACCGCCAGTGGAGCCTAGGCCGTGGGCGACTGGGGCATCGCCATCGAACTCGGCATCCTCTTTGGCCTGCTCGGCCTGGGGGTGTTTGTCGGTTCCCTGGTGGCGGCTACCCACCGCCGCTCCCTGATCCGCCGCGAGGCGGCCTTGGCCGATCTGCTGGTAACCAATCAGCGGCGGGCGCCCATGCCCACCGACCACAGCTGCGCGCCCAGGCTGGTGCTCGGTCAGGCGGTGCTGGGCTGCGATCATTAGCGCCGCCTCCTCGGTGGCCTACGCGGCATCGTTGGCGGCGAAGTGCGCACCTACACCCAATTGGTGGAGCGCTGCCGCCGCGAAGCCCTGCTGCGGCTCAAGCAAGAGGCCCGGGATGCCGGCTATGATCTGGTGGTCAATCTGCGCCTCGACACCAGCACCATTGGCGGCAAGTCCAATGTCATGATCGAGGTGCTGGCCACCGGAACCGCCTTACGGCGCGTCCCCAGGCATGGCTAGGGCCAAGGGCTGGAAGGGCCGCGATCACTCCCTCGCCGGCGAACCCCATCTGCAAGCACCGCCCCAAGGGGGGCAAGCCCCTGGGGCGGCCCCCTCCCCTCGCCTCAGCGATGAACCGACCCACGCCACCCAGGCCAAGCAGGGGTTGCAGGATCAGGATATCAGCGTCTTTGCCGAACCCAGTATGGGCGGCGATGGCCAGGGCGACTGGGCCCTGGCCTACGCTAGCGGCCCCGGCCACGGCCTGCGCCTGCTGGCGATGCTGCCCTTGGCCCTGATTGCCGGGCCCATGGCCATTCTTGCCGCCCTCCTCGCGCTGGGTTCCCACTCCCTGAGTGGACTGCTTAATATCGTCGTCATCGGTCCCCTGATCGAAGAAGTGGCCAAAGTCTTCCCTTTTCTCCTCCTCGCCGAGCGCAAACCTTGGTGGCTCCCAATCTGGCCGCTCCTGCTCTTGGCGGTGGGGATTTCCGCCCTCGGCTTTGCCAGCATTGAGAATCTCATCTATCTCCACATTTATATTCCCGATCCCAGCCCCGCCATTATCGCCTGGCGCTGGTGGGTCTGCACTGCCCTGCATATCACCTGCAGCCTGATTGCCGGCATCGGCCTGGTGGTGATGCGCCACCGCGCCTGGCAGCGCCACAGCCGGGGCCGCATGGAAGACGCCCTGCCCTGGCTCATCGCCGCCACCGTCCTCCACGGCGCCTATAATGCCCTCGCCGTAGCCTGGGAGACGCTTGAGCCCTTTTAGACGCGAGCTCATAGCCAAGCCCTCAAACCATCGCGACCTGCGGCGATTTCCCACAAGCCTGAGCGCTTTAATGTCTTATGTTCTGTCATCGGAGAATTTGGTATGAAGTGGATACCCCTGGCCCTCATCACGGCATGGACCATCGGCATGGTGAGCTTGCCGGCAGCAGAACAAACGGAACCCAATTGGGATCGCCTGGCCGGTGAAATACGACAATTGCATCAGCAGGCGCGCAGCGCTGGAGATCTCTGGACCTGTATCCAATTGGAAGCAGTGGCAGCCGCCTATCCAGAAGCTCGCCTGCGGCTGGGAAACTATCTGGGCCGCAGCGAAGTCATCGGCGATGCCCGTTTCGGCTTTGCCGAGGTCATCCATCATCACTGGGATCGTGGCAGTGAGATTGGGGTGATTAGCGGCAGACGCTTTCAGCGCATCGACGAACTTGGCAGGCCCCTACAATTAGGCGTAAGCTTACCTTTCCATGCCGGTCGTGCGAACTGGATCAACGATGGGAATCTTTTAGCCGTCGCTGATACCACTGGGCCGTGGAATAATCGCCGCGCCCTTTTTGCCGTCCTCAACGCAGAGAACGGTGAACTTCGCTGGCGTCGAGAGATAGCGCTGCCCAATATTCCCGATGGCCAAAATGACTTACTCCAGGACGGTCTAGCCTTAGCCCACGATGGCAGCGCCATTGCCGCCGCCGTCTTCCGCAGACCAGGCAATAACGAGCGGGTACTGGTGGCCCAGGGTGATACCCAACGGCTTATCTCCAATCTCCGCCGGCCCCATGGCATTGGCCCCCAGGCAGCCTGGCTGCTGGCGGATCGGGGCAACCAAACCCTGCTGATTACCGTCAGAGGCGAGCGGAACGTGGACGATCAGGCAGTGGGCCCCGGCATCGCCCTCATCCTTGAGGGACAAACGCTCTCAGCGGTTTCCCCTAATGGCACGGTCTCTCCTTTTTCCACCCCACTGAGCATCGGTCGCCGCGCCGCCCTCCATAGCGTCAGCAATTGGGCCATTGTCGACACCGGCGAAGTCAACGATCAAACTCGCACCCTCATCTTCTATCGCTGGCAGGATTTGGCCGCCAACCCGGCTGCGCAACCGGTCATGGCCCTGGAAAATACCTATAGCCGCTGCGGCTTCCTTCCCCAGTCCCTCTACCACTGGGATGAGCGAACCATTTCCCTTCTCGATCTCAGCGGCAATGAACCGGTAAGTCGGGTATGGCTGGAAAGCGCCCTTCCAGTGAGCAGCGTCTGGGATTCCCATCACTATACCATGGTTTCCCACCCCGAAAGCCTGCGCACGGTCTATAATAATCTCGGCCAAGAACTTTGGCACGGCGCCGCAGATGATGCCTGGGTGCACTCCCGCCGCGGCCTTGTCTATCGCAGCAACGCTGAGGAAGGCCCCCGCTTCACCTTCGTCCATCTCCATAGCGACCCCCTGCAAAGGCGGGAAGTGCCGCTGCAGCTGACTCCTGGCTGGTGGCGCATCCGCTCCCATCCCAACCAAGACCTGCTCATCGCCGAAAACGACGAAGTTTGGCACGAACTCTCCCTAGAAAGCGGCACCATTCGCCGTTCGGTAGTGAAGGATCCCCTAGTCGAGTTTGCCAATCCCCCTTGGTGGCGCGGAGAAGCAAACAATCACGGTCGTTTTTTCCGCCTCAGTGGCCGGCTTTTGCCCAAGGACGTGGGCCCAGAGGGTCTAACGCCAACCCAACAGATGGTGGCCCAAGACGGCTTCCACGCCGGTCACGGCTTCTTCATCCTCGACGAAAGCGAAGCGGTGTGGCTGATCGATCGCCGCGGCTTCCAAGAGTTGGGCCGGGTCGCCGCCGATGTCATCTGCACCGATGAGGGTGAGCAAACCCTCTACCTCGCCCGTGGCCGCAACCGTGACATCGTGGCCCGGCTCGATCGCGGTCCACGCCTGGTTACCAATCTCGGCCCCCATCCCGGCCAGGGCCGAGAACTGCCTTCGGGCATGTGGCGCATCGATGGCCGCAATCAGTTTTCTCCCGGCCGCGGCGGGCGCCAGCGATGGGATGAGGACAAGGCCGGCTTCTCGCCACGGCGACTGCGCGCCGGCGGTCAATCATTGGTGGTGGTGACGCAATCGGTGATTCTGGTGCTTGAACCGCGGGCTCTACCCCTAGTCGCCTCAAACCCCCGCTAAAAAACCGCAAGAGCACCCCCTCTGCGGCGTTGCCTCGTCCTCGTTTGGCGGAACCAAACGTCGTCCGTGGCGCCTGGCAAAGGTGGATGGGTCGCGGCTTGCGGTGAGGCCGCCCCGGCCAAGCATGAGGTACTGGAGGATATCCCATGCGCCTATTACTCGGCATCAGCGGCGGCATTGCCGCCTACAAGGCACCCGAATTGATTCGCTTGGCCACCGCCCAGGGCCATGAGATTCGCTGCATCCTCACCGAAAATGCCCGGCACCTGGTTGCCGAAGCAACCCTGCACACCCTCAGCGGACAGGCGGTGCACCATTCCCTCTGGCCAGAGAACGGCAGCATTCCCCATATCGAAACCGTGCGCTGGTGCGATGGGCTGCTGATCGCCCCGGCCACCGCCAATGTCCTCGCCAAGTGCGCCCTGGGCCTAGCCGATGATCTGCTGACCACCGCCTTCCTTGCCCTAGAGCCGCACAAGCCCTGCTGGCTGGCGCCGGCGATGAATACGGTCATGTGGGAAAAGCCCATCGTGCAAAGCCACCTCAGAAGCCTCAGTGCATACGGCTGCCGAATTATTCCTCCGGTGGAAGGTAATCTCGCCTGTGGTGAAAGCGGCACCGGCGCCATGGCCGATCCCCAAGCCATCCTCAGCGCCATGGGAGCTGGCTAGTGCCCGGCCCAGCCCCCAGCATGCGCCCAATCATTCGCGCCGGACGCATTGCGACGCGGGTGAAGGGCATGGGCCGCGCCCTCACCCGCCACTATGCCGGCCGCCATCCCCTGGCCCTGGTGGTCATGGACGGGGCGGCCTTTTTCGCCTGCGACTTGCTGCGCAGCATGGCCATCCCCGATTTGCAGATCCATTTCATGGGCGCTTCCAGCTATTATGGGGGCCGGGTGTCCAGCGGCCAAGTTACCCTCTCCAATCTGCCCGCCTGCGATGGCGAAGAGGTGCTGCTGATCGATGACATCCTCGATAGCGGCCATACCCTCAGCGCCATCCGCAGCGCCGTACTGGCCGCCGGAGCCAGGGATGTGCGCACCTGCGTCCTCTTGGATAAACCCGCCGGGCGGCAGGTTCCCTTCCAAGCCGATTTGGTGGGCTTTACCGTCCCCAACCACTTCCTCGTCGGCTACGGCCTCGATCTGGAGGGCCGCCTGCGCCAACTGCCGGATATCTGCGCCCTCGATATGCCCTAATCCTAAAAATCGCAGTAGCACCCCATCTTCTTCGTTGCCTCCTCCTCATTTACTGAAGTCAAACATCGTCGTCGGCGCCTCGAATATGGGGCACTACTGCGATTTTTAAAGATCACCTTTTGGGTGAATGTCTATTTTGATACAAGTCGTTCCTCAAAACGCAGTTGGGGCGACTTCGTCACCCCAACTGCGTTTTCTAGGCTAATCGGAGAGCGCTGGTCAACGGTCGTCCATCGCGGCATGCGTTGAGACCTGGCTTGCGCCCGGGCTGGCATCCGCCAAGAGTCCCCTATTCTCCCCGCCATGCCTGATGAAACTCCCGAACCCCGACGCTTGAATTGTAGCAGCCGTCAACTCGCCCTCTATGCCGCCGCGCGCATGCTCGACAAGGGCGGGGAAGACGTGGCCGTACTGGCCCTCGTCCCTGGGACGCGGATCTTTGACTATATCGTCCTCGCCAGCGGTCGCAGCGAGCGGCAAACCACCACTCTCGCCGCGGAAGTCTACCATTTCTGCAAGCGCCATCAGATCCCCCATCGCCCAGTAGAGGGCGCCCAGGGCTGGCGGGTGGTGGACTGCTTTGATGTGGTAGTGCACGCCTTTACCGAAGAACAGCGGGCCTACTACGACCTTGATCACCTGTGGAGCGATGCCGAAACCCTGGATCTGGCCCGCGAGCTACCCCTCCTGCCGCCGGTGGACGACGACGAGGACACGGCTGGCTAAGCCATGGTGATGATTGCCCGATCGTGCTCCACCCTGCTTAGCGTCTGCCTCTGCGTCGCCTCGGTCCTGCCCTCCTTTGGCAGCGAGGCCGGGGAGAACCCATCCCCCAATCCGGCCCAGCTCTGGGCCTTGGCCGAGGCCATCGAAGGCGATCGCCGCCGGGCCCAGGAGCTCAGCGATGCCTGGCGCCAAGAACAAGCCCTGCTGCAAAGCCAGGCGGAAATCTATCGCTCTAGTCTGGAATTGGCCGAACAGCGCCAGCGCCAACTGAGCGAGCGCACCCAGCGCCTACGCGCCCAGGCCGAGGCTGCCGAGCAGCGCCGCGAGGCCGCGGCCGAGGGCCTGAAAGCCTGGCAGCAAGCGGTAGAGGCCTTAGAGACAGCCCTGCAGCAGCTGGCCCAGGGCAGCCTACAGCCGGCCGATGGGGCGGAGCCCAGCGCCGATCTCCTTGCCGCCTGGCGCGCCAGCCTGGCCCGCCTAGAACAATATGAGCGGCAGAGCCGCCATATCACCACCCATCTGCGCAGCGGCCGCGGCCCCGATGGCGGCACCCAGGTGGTCGAGGTGCTCAGCATTGGCCACGCCGCCGCCTGGTGGCGCAGCCTCGACGGCGAACAGGCCGGCCTCGCCTGGATGGCCGATGGCGCCTTACAATTGCGGCCCCTGAGCGGCAGCGCCCAGGCGCAGATTCTGCGCGCATTCCGCATCCGCCGCAGCGCCCTGCCGCCACAGTTCCTCGCCCTCCCCCTGCCGCCAGCCCAGGAACCGCAGCCATGAGGCGGGCCCTGTTCTGCTTGTGTTTGCTCGCCGGCTTGAGCGCTGGCGCCATAACCACTAATTTATTAGTGGCTAGCGAAGGTGGCGAACTGGTGAAGGCGCGCACTGCCGCCGCCGATGACCTCGCCCGGTTGCGCGAGGAGATTATGGCCGCGCGCCAGGCCCAATTGCAGGAGTTGCAGCAGCTGGCCGAAGCCGCGGCCGAGCGCCAGCGGGCCCTTGCCGCCCAGGAAGACGAGCTGGCGCAACTGCGCGAGCGTTTGGAAAACGCGGCCACCGAGGCCACCGAGGCGACTGCCTTGCCGCAGCAATTACGCGCCCTCAATCGGCTCGCCGAGCAGCACGGCTTTCATCCCCCCAGCGCGGATGCGCCGCAAATTCCCGCCGCCCTGGCCGAGCGCCTAAGGCACCTGCGCAATCAGCAGCAGGTGGCCCAGGGTGAGCGCGCGGTCTATGACCGCCAGGGCCGCGGAGTAACGGTACCGGTGCTACAATGGGGAGCGGCGCAACAACTGGCACTTGGCGAGGGCGCCGACCAGCGGGGCCTGCTTATCCGCGATGGCGATGGTAACTGGCTCATCGATGGCCCACCCCTGCCCGCCACCAGCCCCAGCGGCAGCGCCTGGATTGATGTCAGCGGCCGCCTCGCCACCACCAGCGTAGCGCCGCGGGGCCTGCAGGGTTTTATTAGCCGGGGTGGCCCCTTTATCTGGCCCATCTTTGCCGTCGCCCTGGTTGCCCTGATGACCGCCGTCGGTCGGGTGGTGGTGCGCCTGCGCTGGCGCCGGCCCCAGGGTGCCACCCGCGCCCTGATTACCGCCCCCGATCATCTCCAGGCCCTCAGCCTGGCCAAGACCTGGCAGGGGCCGGTGGCGACGGTGCTGCTGGGCATTCTGCAATCCCCACCCAGCCAGCGGCAGCAGCAGGCCGGCGCCTTCCTTGCCGAGGCCGAGGTCTCCCTGGCCCGCGGCCTGCGCCTGCTGGCGGTGCTCGCCGCCAGCGCCCCCCTGCTCGGCCTGCTCGGCACCGTCACTGGTATGATCGCCAGCTTCCAAGCCCTGGGCACCGGCGCCGATGCCGAAGGCCTGAGCGCCGGCATTGGCCAAGCCCTGCTCACCACCGAATTGGGATTAATGGTGGCGGTGCCCACCCTCATCGTCCATGCCCTGCTGGCCCGCGACGCCAGTCGCTGGCGCGCCCGCCTGGAAGCCGAAGCCCTGCACCTCCTCGCCGCCCTTGACCCAGACCAAGTTCATGGCGGGGCCGCGACGGAGTCGGCGCCATGATGGATTTCCCCAACCATCGCTGGTGGCTGCCGGCCGGTGAGCCGGTGTTCCTCCTTCTCGCCCTCCTCGCCGCCGCCCTGGTCGGCATTCTGGTCTACCAATTCCAGGCCCGGCGCCGGGGCCTCAACCCCGGCCTTACCCCCATCGCCCTCGCCCTGGTCGCCTGTGCCCCCCTGCTCGGCCTACTCGGCACCGTCTCCGGACTGATTGAAAGTCTGGGCAGCCTGGCCCATGGCCACGATGCGGCTGGGGTTGGCTCGGGCATTGGTCGCGCCCTGGTGACCACCCAGGTGGGCTTGCTGATTGCGGTGCCTGGCCTGATTGCGGTCCACCTCATAAACCGGCAATCCGGCGATGGCGGAGACGAGGCATGATTCGCCTGCGCGCCCCCCGCAGCGAGGCCGATGAGGCCCGGGTAGACCTTGCCCCCCTCATCGATGTGGTCTTTCTGCTGCTGATTTTCTACGTCCTCGCCGCCACCTTCGTTACCCCCACCGCCCTGCCCATTAGCCGGCCCAGCAGCAGCCAAGCCCAAGCCCTGCCAAGCCGGCCGGCGCTGGTGGCGATTACCGCCGATGGCGCGGTATGGATTAACGACCAGCCCTGGAACCTTGACGATCACGCTGCCTTAAGCCGCGAACTCGACGAGCGCAGCGAGGGACGGGTGCTGATCCACGCCGATGGCCAGGTATCCACCCAGCGCCTGGTAGAGGTCATGGACGCCTGCGTGCACGCCGGCGCCCGCGCCATCGATCTGGCCGCCGACCAGGGCCGAAGGGGAAGCCGATGAGCCCCTCCCCCCTGCCCAGCCTGCTCGCCGCCGCCATCACCTTTGCCCTGGTGCTGGCCGCCCTTGGCTATCACCTGCGCCCTAGCCCGGAAAGCCTGAGCCAGCCCAGCCCCAGCATAAGCGTGCGCCGAGTTCCCCCGCCACCGCCGCCGCCCCAGCACGATGCCCCCCAGCCCAGCCCCGAGGACAGCGATCCCGCCGCCGCCCCCGAGCAGCAGTGGAGCGCCGCCGCCCCCGAGCTGCCCGGCCTCGATATTCCCGGCCTGCGCAGCGGCCTCGGCGAGGGGCCATTGCTCCAAGGCTGGCAGCCATCGGTTCCGCGCTACGCCGAGAGCCGCAGCCAGGGCGTGGTGCAACCGGCGGTGCGCCTCACCGGCAGCGATGTTTTGAGCCGCTTCTATCCCCGCGCCGCGCGCCAGCGCCGCCAAGAAGGCCTTACCCGCCTGCGCCTGCATATCGACCAGGAGGGCCGGGTCAGCGAGGCCGAAATTATCGAATCCCAGCCCCGCGGCGTTTTCGATGCCGCCGCCCGCAGCGTCGCCCGCCAACTCCGCTACCAGCCGCAAACCGTCGATGGTGAAGCCGTGCCCACGGTGCTCATCGAAGAGCTGCAATGGCGCCTGGACGGAGGGCCCTAATTATGGCGCTATCCATTTGCGCACGTTGGCGTCCCAAATTTCCTATGTCATTCGTTGCTTGCCTGCTGGCCCTCAACGCCCTTCTCAGCCAGGCTGCAGCCAGCGAATTGAGCGAGCGCGAGCGCAGCCGCTGGCTTGCAGAAGTGGCGCAAGCGGCAGAAGAACAACTCGCCTTGGCGCAGGAACTCATCGCCCGCCACCCCAATGATCCCCATCCCGAAAGCCACTTCTGGCGCGGCCGCATTGCCACCCTCAGCCAAGACTGGCCCGCCGCCGCCGCCGCCTACCAAGCCGTACTCGCCCAGCGCAGCGACCACCGGGCCGCCGCCGAGGGCCTCATCCACGCCCTCGCCATGGCCGAAGACTGGCCGCACCTGCGCCGGCACATTGGCATCTGGCTGGAACTGCCCGACAGCTCCAGCGGCTGGTGGATCGCCGCCGCCCACGCCGCCCTCGAAGACCAGGATCCGGCCATCGCCGAGGACCTCGCCCGCCGCGGCCTAGCCCGCTTTCCCGATTCCCGGGAGCTGCGCCGCCTCGCCGCCCAGGCCGCCAGCGACCTCGGTGATGAGCTGCGCGCCGCCGCCCACTGGCAGGCCCTGGCCATGGACCAGCGGGCCAGCGCCCAGGACTGGTACGGCCTTGCCCTCATAAGCCATCGCCTGCAGCAGGCCGAGCGGGCCCGCACCGCCATTCGCATCGCCCACCACCTCGCCCCCGCCGACGGGGAGATCGCCCGCACCTACCTCAGCCTGCTCCTCGATCACCACATGCCGCGCGAAGCCCTCATCCTTGCCCAGCGCCTCCTCGCCGATGCCCCCAGCGATACCCAACTGCTGCTCCTCGCCGCCCGCGCCGGAGAAGCCGCCGATGATCACCAGCAGGCCCTGGCCTGGCTGGATGCGGTAAGCGAGAACGATCGCGATCGCTCCTGGTGGCTGCTGCGGGCGCGCATTGCCGCCCAAGGCGAGGACCTGAGCACCGCCCGCGAAGCCATCGCCAGCCTCATTGCCGCCGGCGCCGTTGACGCCGACCTCTATCGCTGGGCGGCGCGCCTCGCCTGGCAGGACGGCGACCTGCTGGCCGCCGAAGCCCAGCTGCGCGCCGCCATCGCCCATCCTGATGGCCAGCGCCGCAGCGCCAGACTGCAATTGGCCCAGCTTCTCCTCAACCTCGGCCGCAGCGATGAGGCCCTCGCCCTCATCGACGAACTGCTGATCAGTGAACCCTACAATCGCGAACTCAGCCGTCTCCGCCACTACGCCAGCAGACTCCTGCAAAGCCCCTAAAACTTTAATCCCGGGCTTGACCACCCAAGGCGATGGCGAAGAGGTGAATAACGGCCTTCTCACTGCCTGCCAAATGGCCATCGTAGTAGGCCGTGCACTTGGCGGCTTCCATAAGCCGGCGGCGCTCGGATCCAGGGGCTGCGCGCCAGGCGCGCAGATCCTCATCAATGAGCTGAAAGTCATGCGCCGGCATGCCCGCTACGGGCTCCATGTCCATATACACCAACCCCGCATTCAAGGCGCCGGCTGCTTGCTGTTTGCCCCCGCTACGGGCCAATAACCCCAGCAGGCGTATCGCTCCCTGATGCCGAGATGTACGCCCCGGATCGCGATCCAAGCGCGGCGGACACAGCCAATTGCTGACCAAACGCGTCAGCAACCATTCGCCAAAATCAAGACGTCCATCGGCCTGCACCGCCCGTTCCAAATAACGCAATAGCTGTCGCTGCCGTGGCTCCGGCAAAGCCATCAGCGCTGGACGCATGCCCAATACCTGGGCCCAATCAGGCCTACCCTTGGCAGCAAGTTCCGCGAACTGCCCCTGCTGTTCCGCCGCGAGATCATGGTGTACTGCCTGGATGGCCTCCTCTTGGCCACGGCAACACATGGCCAATAGGAGCAAGTCCACCGGTGGTCGCGCGCAGACTTGGCTCTCCATGGAAACAGGAGCCGATACCTGCTGGGCCGGCACTGCCTTCGCTGGCGAAACTTCGCGGCTGGTCCCAGCATAAGCGTCCAGGCGCAATCGCGCCCGACGCTGAGATATCGAGGGGTGCGAAGCCATCCATAACAATCCCTCTTGTCCATAAATTGGCGCCAGAAACACGCAGTTAAATTGCCGAAGTGCCGGGTTTTCCATGCGAGATCCCATCGGATGCTGATGGATATGATCAAAAACCCTGGCCATCGCTGCAGGATTACGGGTAAACTGCAAGGCCGAAGCATCGGCAAGAAATTCCCGCTGGCGGGATACCGCCGCCTGCAGACAGCGTGAAAAGACCGCGGCCAAGGAGGCGACCATTACCAAGAGCATCCCGTAAACGACAACGACGATAATCAATAACGGCCTCACCACGAAGCGATCAACGAAATTCGTATGCTCATGGTTTTCTTGCCGCTGCACCCGCCTCCGCTTCCGGCGGCCGCCATCAGCAGAGGTTTCCTCCTGAAAGCCATCCAGAGCCGCGGAGGACGGTAGGTGCCGCAGGGGAGCTCGACGGCTTTTCGCCAATTCGGCCTCCCGGGTCTTTTCTTGAAGCGTGCCTTGGCCAGGACCATTACTGCCCTGATCAATTTCTGGAGGCGGCGCGAGCACCTTCGATAAATGATGAGAGAAAAACATCATCCCCGCCACCAAGGCAACCAAACGCACCTTAAGCCCTGGATCGCCATGCCAAACATGCCCCAGCTCATGCGCAACAATGGCTTGCATCTCGTCGCGCGTACAGGCATCCAGACAGCCGGCGCTAATAATCAACACCACGTCTTCCATTTCCCAGCCAATGGCCGCAGCGTTAATTCCATATTCCCGATCGAGAACATAGACCGGCAGCGTGGGCAGTGTGGCGGCAATACACATTTCCTCTACCACATTAAGGATTTGCCGTTCGCTGAATGCCTGGGTCTGTGGATCAATCATCCGCGCCGAAAGGCGACGAGCAATGGCCTTGCCACCTGCCTGTAATTGGCGCCAACGAGAGAAAGCCACTCCAGCGAGGAGGCCGCTGACAAGCACGGTTCCCGCCAGCCACAGCCAAAAATAATGGGAAAACGCAAAGCTCATCTCAGGCTGGGTGACATCCAGCCAACCCATGGGAGCCAATAAGAAAATCGCGATCACGGCTGCAAACAAAGGCACCAAGAACATCTGCAGCACCACAAGTTTTTGTGTGGTTCTCCGAGCTTGATCTTGAGCAGCAAAAATATCCATAGTTCCTCGACGCATGCTGAATTTAAACCATGGGGGTCAAGGAACAGTATTATCATAACCATATCGCAGCTTGATCGACAAGCCCTAGGCGAGATGAATACGCTGCGACATCAACCGCTCACTGCGACCACCCATGAACACCACCTCATCCACCATCAGTCAAGATACGATTCCCTACGCAACTTGGCAAATCGATCCAGGACGCTGGCTGCTGGCGCGGCACGAGCCCTGGCGCGGATGGCTGCCATGGCTGGGTGGCGTGGCTCTCCTGGCGCTCTTAGTGCTACTGCCCTTGAGTTTCGCCATCGCCGTCACGGTAAATACCCTTTCCTCCTCCTTTGGCACGGGCCCGGCAAACCTTCGCCCTGCCACCGATCCAACTGAGGGCACGGATGCAATACCGCTTTTCCTGAGTCTGATCTTCTATGTCATCAGCCAAGCCATGCTCGTCATATCCTTTGGGGCTGCGGCAATCTTGCTAGCGTTATGGCTCTTTCTCGCCGCCGTCCTATGGGATGTTCTTCACATCCCCTTCACCAAGAATTACCGACCAAAGGAATGGTTCTTCCGAACCACCATACTCGCCGATCGCGGCGGCATCGGACTGGAGAAGCGCCAAGTCATCCTGCGCCACCTCACCTGGTATCCACGCAGCCGGGTTGCTGATATCCGCGCAAAGGACCATTATCTCGTCGTAGACCTAGATTTCCCCAGCGAAACCCGCTGCCTAGCCCAAGGCCTCAACCCACAACAAGCCCAACAACTAGCCCAACAACTCCACCACACCCTAGAACTCCCCCCCACCTAAAAAACACCCCTAGAATAGAGACAGGCATTAACTTTCATAGTCCGTGAGGCCCGCTCGCCGAAGTGTCCATCGCTTCAGACCGAAAAATGAGTCATGTTTTCGCAATAATCGCGTTAATTATTTCTCAAAGCATGCCCAAACCCTACTGCCCAGCTTCTCGGGCAGCCGTTTCTCATGGGCAATGCCTAGATTCACCTATTCTGGGGGTCTATTTGCCGAATGCTTGAGTAGGCAGAAACAATCGACAACGATCCTGCAGCCACTGCACACCCCTTCGCTGAGCCTCAACGGCAAGATTAACGACCTTGCCTAGGGCGCTTCCGCCTAAGGAGCGGGAAGTGAGCATGGAGCGCGCCCACTCACCCGGAACCAAGTCTGCATCCAAACGTTGAATAATCGCCACCAAGTCACCAGCAATAGCTCCTGCCTTGTCAGCGCGACGGCAACGGCCGACTCCGTCCACGAGTCTTAGGTAGGCATCTAGACTCAGGCCCGGATCCCCCTCCTGACTAGATGTCATCTCGTTCACCGGAGTTAGCCAGGGATGTTCAACCTGAGGACGAACTTGTTTGCCATGAGCGGCCGCCGCCGCCCGAGCCTCGATGCGCGCCTTCACGGAAGTAAACGCACTCGTCTCGGGGCTTGTCGCCAGTTGGGCACGGATGGGATTGAGATCCACATACACCATGCAGGTGGCAATCGCGGCCGTATCCAATAGCGGCACCGAGCGAAAGCGGCCTTCCCAAAAAGCCCCTGTGCAATCGTCTTCCCGGTTGGCCATTCGGCTCAAGGGCTCCTTAATCGCCTTCATAAACCAACTTACGCTGCCCAGGCGCCCGCGCCAGCGCTCAATAAATCCATTCTCTTTGGCTACTCCCTCAAGCATCCCTCGCACTTCCGGGCTCGATGCCCGGACAGGGTCAGCGTCCAAATCCTCATTTTCTCGCAAAGCCCACCAGGCGCGCAGGACCTGATCATCGCTTAACTCTAAGGCTGCCTGTGGCCGTGGACGCAGCACCAAGTGCAGATGATTCGACATAATCGCATAGGCCCCAATTTGCACCGCGAAGTGTCGAGCCAAGAGCGCTAAGCGACGTTCAATCCATGCTTTACGATGCTCATACCCCTCTCCACACAGAAGGGCCCGGCGCACACAGCGCGAAATGCAATGCAACCACGGCGGTGCCGCAGGATCAAATTGACGCTCACGGGGTTGGCGCATAAATGAATCCTAGGGACCAAGAAGGTCACAGCAAGATAAAATTGCCTGTCCCTATTTAGATGCTTGAGTGGGGGGGGGTATGTGCGTAGGCTTTGTTTATGAGCGAGCACGTACAGATTCGGATTATTAGCCTCCTTGAGGAGGCCGCCAATTCTTTTGAGCAGCTGGAGACCCTGGCTAATCGATTGCTGCGGGAGATTCCCGCCGACAAGGTGGATCAGATTGAGCTGCGGCCCATAGAACGCGATATTATGGAAGCCGATAATGAGCCGGGCAGCGAGGTCGATCAAATCGTCTTCATTCGCTACCGCACCGATGAAAGCAGCGACGATGGGCTCTGATGGGCTGAGTCGTCAAGGCTTGGTCGACTATCTTCACCAGCTTTTGGACTGTGGTCGCTTCCGTGACTATGGCCCCAATGGTTTGCAGGTTGAGGGCTGCGATGAGATCCTGCGAATCGCCACCGCCTGCACCGCCTCGCGGGCGGCCATCGAAGCTGCGGTCAGCGCCGGTGCCAATGCCCTCATCGTCCACCACGGCATTCTCTGGGATAAGGCGCCGCTGCCGGTCACCGGCATGCTCAAAGGCCGCCTCGCCCCCCTGTTGCGCCATGACTGCAGTCTCCTGGCCTACCACCTGCCCCTCGACGCCCATCCCGTGCACGGCAATAATGCGGTGCTCCTCGGCGAGCTTGGCCTCAAGGATTTTAAGCCTTTTGCCGAATACTACGGTCAGCCCATCGGCCTTTGGGCGGACAGCCCTCAACCCCTTTTGATCAGCGATCTCAGCCATCAACTCTCGGCCATCGTCGGTCACGAAGTTCTGCACTGCCCAGGCAACGGCGAGCAGGTGAGTCGCATTGGCGCAGTTACCGGCGGTGGCCAAAGCTGCCTCCTCGCCGCCGCCACCGCCGGTTGTCAGGTCCTCATCACCGGCGAGGCCTCAGAACAAAGCTGGCACGAAGCCCAAGAGAGCGGCTGCCACCTCCTTGCCGCCGGTCATCACGCCACCGAATCCATCGCCGTCCACCGCATCGGTGAAGCCCTAGCCAGCCGCTTTCACCTCGCCCATCACGTCATCGACATCCCCAACCCCATCTAAACCCAGCCCCCTCGGCACAGAACCATGCCGGCACAAAAATCACCGCCTCGAGAATTATCGATGAGCGAGGACTTCTTCGGTGAGATTGCGGCCGAGGATGGCGCCGGCGGTGACGCAGCCACCAACTAATGAGCCAAGAATGCCTGGGTGGTGCACGCTTTGGCCGGTGAAGAGGAGGTTGCGGAGTTTGCTGCGGGGGCTTAAGGGGCGGTCGGCGAGGCCGCCGCCGAGGTGGTGGCTGAGGCCCATGGCGCCGCCGTGGCGGCCGCCCAGATAATCGCGGAAGGTGAGGGGTGAGGCCGTCCACACCTTGGTGATGCTGGCTGCGACCCGCGGAAAGCGCTCCTCAATAGCGGTGCGCAGGCGCTCTTCCTGGGACTGCTTCCACGCTTCGTAGGCCGGATTGCGGGCGCCGAGGCGGGTTTGGCGGAAGGCGGCCACCTGGTCCACCGGCACCCAGAGCATGGCCTCAAGGCAGGGTACGATGCCCTCCTGCCAGCGGTCCGGGGCAACCAGGTAGACATCGCCGCCATCGGCAAGGCGCAGCAGGTGGTGACGGCGGCCCAGTTCCTCGGCGCTGGAATCGAGGCGGGCGGCCAGCAGCACCGCGCCATCGCTATCCGGAACCTCCTGCAGCCGCGCCTTAAAACTGGGACGCAGGCCATCGTCGCCAACCAGGCGCCAAACCTCATCGGGGTGACAGGCCGCCACCACCAGATCACAGGGGTACTGACCGCCGCGCCCATCCTGCACCAGGCTCACCCGCTGGCCGTCGTGCTCGATGCGCTCGGCCGGGCAGCGTCGATGCAGGCGCGCACCCAGGCCCTGGGCCCGGGCCAGCAGCGGGCCCATTAGGCCATCGCCGCCATCGGCCACCCGCCAGGCGCCAGCAAAGCTGGAACCGGCAAAGGCGGCGTAGAGATCAAAGGGACAGGACTCGGCGCGCATGGCGAGGATCGAAGCCGCCGAGCCGAGGAGAGTGCGGGCGGGGCCTTCGACGCCGCAGTCGAGCAGGACCTGATCCACCGACCAACTAGGGTCCACCGCTTCCAGGGGCTGCCCCTCGGCGAGATTGCTGAGGTAGGGATTGGCGGCGAGGCGGGCGCGCAGCAGGTTGAAAAAGCGGGCGATGGCCGGGCCCTGTTCAGGCCAGGCCTGACTGGCGGCGGCCTGGGCCCCAGCCAAGCCCGGCGGCACCGCCAGGCTAAGCTCGCCGGGCAGGTGCATTACGAATTGGGCCTGGGGATCGGGGGCCAAGAAATGGGTCTGCTCGAGGGTGCCGAGGCGGGCGAGGATTGCCCGCAGCACCCCCCCTGGCTGGGCGCTGGAGAGAAGGTGAAAGCCGGTATCAAAGCGGCAGTCACCGCGGCGGTAGCGCTGCATGAGGCCACCGGGAATGCTATGCCGCTCCAAAATATCGACCTGCCAGCCATCCTCGGCCAAGAGGATGGCGGTGGACACCCCAGACAGGCCAGAGCCAATCACCACCGCACGGCCCACAGTCATCGCCATATTATATCCATCTTTGTTGAATCAGGGTGAGGACCAGGGCCAGGGGCAGGGCGATAGCGACGCTGGCACGCCAGGCCGGCAGCGCCACGGCGATGAGGGCCAATTGCAGAATAAATGCCGCCAGCCAGGCCTGGGCAGCGACTAAGCCCAGGCCCACCACCAGGGCCAAGAGCAAAAGGCCCCGCCGGCCCCCATCGCGGACCTCGGCGAGGGCGGGCAGCAAGGCCAGGGGCAGGGCGCAGAGCAGCATTAGCCACAACTGACCGAGGCAGCGCGGCCACTCAACCAGGGGGCGCCAGCCGGATGTTCTCTGCCATACTACCAAGGGAGTCGTCAGCAGGGCCAGCAGCAGCCAAAGGAAACCGCTGTGCAGCCAGGGCGCCGGCAGGCTGGCGAACCAGGCCTGCTGCCGCAGCAGGGCCAGAAGGATGAGCAGCTGCAGCAGCAGGGCCAAGAGCAGGAAGCCAAGCAGCAGCCCCCGGGCCAGCCGCGGCCAGGGCCGCAGGAGGGCGGCCAGGGCCCAGCTGCCGAGGCAGAGCAGGGCGGGGCTCAGCAGCACCAATTGGCCATGGATCTGCATCCAGCCGGGCAGTCCCATTAGCATGGCCCCTGGCAGAGGCTGCTGGCCCGTGCAAAAATCTCCTGCAGGGCTGGCGCCGGCAGGCGCTGACGCTGGGCAGCCGCCAAGAGGGGCGGCAATACCCAGGCCAGCTCTGCCGGATCATTGAGCACCGAGGGCCGGTGATCGCCCATGGCATTAAAGAAGGCCAGGGCCCGGGGCTGCAGATCGGGCGCCAGGGCAATGCCATTGGCGGCGGCGATGGCCTCGCCCTCGGCAAGGCCGGCGAGCACCAATTGCCGGGCCGTGGCATCGGCCATTACTTCCGGCATCGAACGCCCGCTGGCCAGGCAGAGGGGCCCCAGAGTGGCATTGAGAATGGCTTTTTCCCACTGCGCCGGACGTATATCCGCCACCGTTTCCACCACCAGTCCAGCGCCGCGCCAGGCCTGGAAAATCGGCTGCCAGCTGGCGGCCACGGGGCCGCAGACCACCCGCGGGGGGCTGCCGGTGCTAGAGACAATGCGGCCCTCGGCATCGCGATCGACGGCGAGGAAGCAGACCAAGACCGGCAGCCCTTGGCCGAGGCCATTCTGCGCCGCCAGCCAATGGGGCTGGCAGTGCTGCCAGGGCGTGTGGTGGGCGCGGCTGGCGACCAGGACTGGCATTTCCCCGGTCTGCTGAGGGAAGGGCTGAGGTGCCCACTCGCGGACGCCATCGGCCAGGCAAACCCGCTCGCGCAGGGGCCCCTGGCGGCGCCGGCAGGCATGGCTGGCGCCACCGGCGGCACCGAGATAGCTTCCCACCAAACCCGCACCGAAAACTGCCCATTGCATGGCGCCGATGGTGGCTGGCGCTGGGGTAGCGCAACCAGCGGACCGGGGGCTCCTTCAGGACGGCAGCCGCGTGGCGGGTGATTGTCTCTACCCCTCGGCGGCTTAGGGTTCTTGCATGTATGCACTTGTCACCGGCGCCAGTCGCGGCATTGGCGCCGCCATTGCCACCCGTCTCGCCAGCGATGGCTTTGATATCGTCCTCAATTACCGCTCCCGGGTCGCCGAGGCCGAGGCGGTGGCGGAGCAAGTTCGGGCCTGCGGGCGGGCCGCCCATCTGCTGCCCTTCGATGTCGGCGATCGCGAGGCCTGCCAGCAGGCCCTGGCCGCAATGCTGGAAGAGCAGGGCTGCCCGGAGGCGGTGGTGCTCAATGCCGGGATTACCCGCGACACCCTTTTTGGCATGATGAGCGAAGCGGATTGGGATGATGTCCTGGGCACCTCCCTCGGCGGTTTTTATCAGGTGCTGCGGCCGCTGATTGGGCCGCTGATGCGACAGCGCCGCGGCCGTATCGTTGCCCTGGCCTCGGTATCCGGGCAGGTGGGCAATGCGGGGCAGGTCAACTATAGCGCCGCCAAGGGCGGGCTGATTGCCGCGGTGAAGGCTCTGGCCCGGGAAGTCGCCAAGCGCAAGGTGACAGTCAATGCGGTGGCTCCAGGCCTTATCGCCACCGATATGACCGCCGACCTACCCCTCGATCAGATGCTGGCAGCGGTACCCATGGCGCGGGTGGGCACGGTGGAAGAGGTGGCCCATGGGGTGTCCTTCCTCTGCAGCCCCGGCGCCAGTTATATTACCGGCCAGGTGCTGGGCATTAATGGCGGACTGGTGACTTAATGGCCCTGCCAGCCCCCGCCAGCTTAACCAGTCATCAGCCGCCAGCCCTGCTGCTGGCCGAGCTCTTAGAAGCCGCCGCCGATGGCAGTCAGGCTTTGAGCCAATTGCAGGGGGCGCCGACGGATCTCTTAACTTGGTGCGAGGCCGGGGCACAGACGGTGGCCGTGCTTCTCGGCTATGGTCAAAGCCAGGCCGCCGGCGCCGGAGGCGAGGCCGGCCTCGCCAAGGGCATGCTGGTGGGACTCAAGGGGGCGGAGATCCTCATTCCCGGCGCCGCCGCCCATCGCTGCCGGGTAGCGCGCATCCTCGACCTGCCCCCCTTTGCCGTCTATGCCGCAGAATTTTTGGACCACGATGGCCGCCTCATCGGCCGCAGTGAAATCAAAACCATGGGCATGAGTGACAGCCCTGGGGGCAACCCATGACGCGCATTTCACGACGGGGCCTTGAGGGCATCGATCCCAGCTGGGACCAGCTAAGCATCCCCTTGCGGGTGCGCTTCAACGAAGTCGATAGCATGAATGTGGTCTGGCACGGCCACTACGTCGCCTACTGCGAAACCGCCCGCGAAGTCTACCTCGGCGCCCGTGGCCTCTCCTACCAGGCGATGGAGCTCCACGACTGCCCGGCACCGGTGGTGCGGATGCAATTGGACTATTTGCGGCCAGCCCGCTCCGGCGAAGAACTGCAGGTGACCTGCGCCCAGATTCCCGGCGGTGAGCCCAAATTGGAATGCCGCTACGAGGTGCGCAATGGCGCCGGCGAGCTCTGCTGCATTGCCAATAGCCTGCAGCTCTTTGTTGACGCCACGGGCCTGCCCTATCTCACCCCGCCGCCGCCGGTGGCCCAGCTCTTTAGCGCCATCGCCGCCGCCCGTGCCGCGCGCCCAGCGGCAAACCCGGATGCCGGCCCATGACCCCCTTCGCCGATGCCCAACTGGCCCTGCGCAGCCACCAGGCCGATGGTCTCGATGGGGCCCGCGGCGAGGCCTGCTTTCACCCCGATCTGCCGGTATTCGGCGGCCACTTCCCGGGTAACCCCTTGGTTCCTGGGGTCTACCAATTGGCCCTGGTCTGCCAGCTCATGCAGGCGGTGGCCGGCCTCGGCCAGCTGCAGCTGCTGGCCATTGAGCGCTGCAAGTGGACCCGGCCCCTGCGCCCCGATGATCTGCTGACGGTCAGCGCCCGCTGGCAGGCCCTGGAAGCGGGGGGCTGGCAGGTGGACGGGCAGGTCAGCGCGGCGGCGGGCAGGGCCTGCCAATGTCGCTTACGGGTGGCCAGCCGATGAGGCGGTGGCTGGCCACGGCCCTGCGGCTGAGCGCCGCCGCTGCCCTGGCCGCGGTGCTGCTGCTGGTTCTCGTGCTGCCCAGCCTCGGTTTCATCCTCAGCATGCCGGCCCTGCCCGCCCTGCCCCGGGATTGGCAGCCGCCGACGCGCCTGGAGAGCGACCAGGGCGCGTGGGCCAGCGATGGCAGCGCCCAGCTGCGCCGGGTCGGCGGCGTGTGGTGGCTGGATGCCGCCGGCAGTCCAGAAGCCCTGGGTGCGGCCCAGGGCCTGCTGCTGCATCCGCTGATTATGGACCTGGAAGGGGATCTCGTCGACACCCTGCGCGAACGGGTGCCGACGGTGCTGGCCCGCCATCTGCTGCTGGGGCTGGTGGGCCTCAATAATAGCCGGCTGCCGCAGTTCTTTCAGCCCCGCGAACTGCGCGAGATCCGCGCCGCCACCGCCGTCGCCCCGCCAACCAGCGACCCCTGGCGGGCCATGGGCCACCCCTATCAGCGGGCCCTGCACTACCACGCCCTGCACGATGTCAGCCAGTATCTCATCGATAATCCCCTGGTGCGGCCGATTCAGGTGGGCTGCACTGCCTTCGCCATCGGCGGCCCACATAGCGCCAGCGGCGGTCTCCTCATTGGCCGGCTCTTCGACTTTGAGGGCGGGCCCCGCTTCGATAACGATAAGGTGGTCTTTACCCTGCGCCCTGACCAGGGCCATGCCTTTATGCACGTCGCCTGGCCCGGGCTCACCGGCGCCGTCACCGGCATGAACGAACGCGGTATCTGGGTATCGATCAATGCCGCCGCCACCAGCGCTCAGCGCCTGGTTGGCCGGCCGATTATTATGGCGGTGCGCGAAATCCTCCAATACGCCAGCAGCATTGCCGAGGCCGAGGAGATCCTGCGCCGTTCACCGGTCTTCGTCTCCAATGGCGTCTTGGTGGCTTCCCGGGATGAACAGCGGGCGGTGCTCTTTGAAATCGGCCCCAGCGGCCTCGCCCAGCGCGAGGCGGTGGACCAGCGCCTGATCAATACCAACCATTTTGAACACCCGGCCTGGGCGGAAGACGCCCGCAATCAACAGCGCTTGGCCGAGGGCACCACCACCGTGCGGGCGGCCAGGGTGCTGGAACTCTTAGATGGCAAGCTGCAGCAGGAGCCGCTCTCCGCGGCTGATCTGGCCGTCATCCTGCGCGACCGCCGGGGGCTTGGGGATCGCGATGTCGGCTTCCATAATCGCTCTACCATCAATGCCTGGATCGCCGCCCATCTGGTGATTGCCGATCTCGAAGCGGGGCTGATGTGGGTGGCCGAACCGCGCCATGGCCTCGGCACCCTGCGCGCCTTCAGCATCGACGGCCCCCTTCCCGAGGCCGACCTACCAGCGGATCCCGAGCTGCCCCTACTGCGCCAACATCTGGCCCGCTTTCAGTTTCTACGCGATGCCCTGAGCCGGAATCGCTTGCCCGCGGCGCAGATCCCGGCGGCGGTGGCGGAACTTTTAGCGCTCAATCCCCAGTCCTTCGAAGCCCACTGGCTGGCCGGCCGCGCCGCCCAGGCCGCCGATAACCAGGCCACGGCCACCTATCACCTGCAGCGCGCCCTGGAACTGCAGCCGGCCTACCCCGCCGACGAGCGGGCCATCCGCCGCAGTCTCAACGGAGAGCCCGCCCCCGGCCCCGGTGATCCCCCAGCGGATCCTTAGGCTTTTGCCAGGGCGGAACGGTAAGCCGGGTGGGCAGCCAGCGAAAAGCGAGCGGAGAAAGACCAAAAGCGAGCGACCAGATCGGTTCCTGAGCCGAGATCATCGGCCGCGCAAGGCCTTGCTTGGGCTGGAAGCGGAGGTCATGATGGCGACCTGCCATGGATACCGCCCCAATCCCATACGCCCCAGCGCAGGTGATTATCGCCTGCGTTGGCCATATCGATCATGGCAAGAGTTCATTGGTGGAAGCCCTCACAGCAGCTGGCAGCACCGATCGGCTGGCCGATGAGCAGCGGCGAGGGATGACCATTGAGCTGGGCTATGCCTTTGCCAGCGATGGCCTGGAGCCCGCCTGCGAGCTGGCCTTTATCGACTGCCCCGGCCATGAGCGCTTTGTCAAACGCATGATCGCCGGCGCCTTTGGCAGCGACGGCGCCCTCCTGGTGGTTGCCGCAGACGCCGGCATGGAGGCGCAAACCCTAGAGCACTGGGAGGTGCTACAGCTGCTCAATCTCCCCTGGGGCCGGGTGGTGCTGACCCGCTGCGACCTCGCCGATGCCGAACAGCTGGCGGCAACCAGCAGCGCCATCGCGGAAGCCGTTGCCGGCACCCCCTTTGCCGATCACCCGCCCCTGGCCGTCTCCAGCCGCCGCGGCGATGGCATTGCGGAATTGCGCAGCTGGCTCTTTGGCCAGGCCCGGCAGCGCCTGCAGCGGCCCCTGGATGGCCCAGCCCGCCTGGCCATCGATCGCGCCTTCCAATTACCCGGCCGCGGCACCATTGTCACCGGCACCCTCAGCAGCGGCTGCATCCAGCGCGGCGATGAACTCGTGCTGTGCCCGGGAACTGGGGCGCGGGTGCGCGGACTCCAGGTCCATGGCCGCGATGTAGACCAGGCCAGGCCCGGGCAGCGGGTGGCGATCAATCTCGCCCGCGTCGAAGTGGCGGCGGTGCCCCGCGGCACCTGGATAACCAGCCCCGATGCGGTGATGGAAAGTCGCTGCATCGATGTCCACCTGCAGCCCCTAGAGCGGGGCATTCGACACCGCGAAGTCATTGAGCTTATCCACGGCACCGCCACCCTGCGCGGACGCTGTTATTTGGATGCCGGGGTGGATCTACTCACCCAGCCCGGGCCGGCCCAACTGCGCTTGGAGCAGCCCATCTTCGCGGCGGTGGGCGATGCCCTTATCCTCCGACGACCGGCGCCACCGGCCAATCTGGGCCGCGCCGATATCCTCGATCCGGCGGCCAAGCCACGGCGGCGGCGGCAGACGGCACAGGCGCGTGCGGCCCGGCCCGAACAAGCCCTGCCCGCCCATCTGCTGCAATTGGCTCCGGCCGGCATGGCCCTGGATGATCTCCGCCGCTGGGCCGGGGGCGAAGGCCCGGCGGCGGCAATGCTCGCTGAGCTCGGCCCGCATAAGCGTCAGTATGGGCCCTATATCTGGAGCGAAGCCAGCTGGCAGCAGCTGCGCTCATGCCTGCTGGCCTGCATCCTCCGCGTACTCGAACAGGAAGATGGGCGGGTATGGGTCAGCCTCGGCGAACTGGCGCACAAAATTCCCGCCATTCCTGGCAAACAATGGCCGCTGCTGATGGAGGGCTTGGCAAGCGATGAAGAGTTGCAGCGCTGGCAGCAGTCTCTTACCGCCCCCTTGCAGATCCCCACCATGGGCAAGCGGCTGCGCCAGGCCGCCGAGGCCCTAATGGACAGCTACCAGGCCGCCGGCCTAAGTCCCCCCTACGACCACCCCATGCTGGCCCAGCAGCCCGATCCCAGCAATGCCGCCCGAGCCCTGGTATGGCTGCGCGAACGGGGCCACTTAGTGGCCCTCAACGATCGCCAGCATCTCCACCGCTCAATTCTCGAATCGGCCATTGCCGAGCTCTTAGCCGCCTGCGCCGCTGGCCAGGGCATTACCGTCCAGTGGGTCAAGGCACAGTGGGGCCTAAGCCGGCGCTGGGCCATTCCGCTGCTTGAATGGTGCGACCGCCAACGCCTCACCCAACGCCACGGCGAACAACGCCGGGCTGGCGCCCAGCCGCACTACGATCAGCCCCGCTTTTCCTTGGATTTTTAGCGCCCTGACCATTGGAACCCTTCCCTCGGCGCCGGGGAGGCTTAGGTTCCCTGCAGCATTGAAATGGAAGCGGATGGTACCCGGTGGTATTCACGGCCTTCAAAGCCGCTGTGGGGCTGAAAAGTCCCAGGTGGGTTCGACTCCCTCCCGCTTCCGCCATCTTTCCATAACGTCATAAGGGGTGGGCTTATGGCCCACCCCTTATACGGGTATTAGCAGTTTTTGGACCTGACTAGAAACGATAGCCAAGAGCAAGGTTGAAGGTAAGGCCATCGACGCTGTAGTCAGCGCTTTCGCCGAAAACGCCAACGTCCATATCGGCATAGACATAGCGCGCTTCAGCGCCCAACTGGAAACCACCGGCAAAGGTGTAGTAGGTGCCAAGACGAACGCCAATTTCCCAATACGTGCCAAGGTCATCATCGCTAACACCGGCGGTGGTTTCCCAATCGGTGACGGCAAAGCCGGCACCGATAAAGGGCGTTAATTCCCAATGCCAACGACCGCTGGAACGGGTGGCAATCTCAAGACCAAAGCCGACATGCACGGTTATCGCCAGGGCATTGGTGGTGATTTCCGGCTCATTGTCGCGGCTGGCGACAAAGGTATTGCCGGACAGTTCAAAGCCGAGCAGCCAGTCGTAGCTGTAGCTTTGCTGGGCACGGTAGCTGAACTGACGCTCTACCACTAGATCGTCATAGCTGCCATAGCTATCGACGGCGGTGCTGGTGCCGCTGCTGCCAACCCGGGGCGGGGTGTAGCAGTTAATCGGCAGGACGCTACACACCGGGCCAATCGCCATCAAGCTGACGCGGCCAGCAAATTCATACTTGCCGGAATAACGCTCGCCTGCTGGGCCGCCGCTCACTCCGCTGAAGGGCATGGTGCCGATGGTCAGGCGGAGATCGGTATACCCAAGGAAGGTATCTTCCGCCGCCAGCGGAGCTGCAGCAGCAAGGGATAGGACTGCGCCGCCGACAGCGGTGGTCACAAAACCCGTGGAGAAGACGGAACGGCGAGCCGATGACAGCATGGAAGACTCCTGAAGAACGGAGGGGATTCGTAGATAAGATGACCCAAGGTGCTGGACCGCAGTCGTGAGCCTGCCCTGAAGACAGCATCAAGAACGTAGGCACAACCTAGGCGGCGATTGCGGCGGCACCATGTGAGCAGGGCTTTCCCTCGGTGGGGTGTATGAGTCGGGATAGGGGTGCCGGCAGGCCCATACAGCAGTACGCCAGGGGCACAGGCCCCTGGCGCACCACATGGTCTTAGAAGTTGCCTTCCGGTGGTGGCGGCTCACCGGCACCACGCAGGGGCACGCGCAGAGGATCTTCCACCGCATCATTGGTGGGCACCACCAGACTACCCGCCCGAATCGGCTTATCCGGATCATTGGGATCCGTCACCGCGGTGGGCGAGAATTCCAAGGTGACGCGGATGAATTCTCCGGGACGAGGCGTCAACTGCCACTCAGTATAGCTATTCTCCGGTTCTCCGGGAACCATGTTTCCGTTATTGGGCCCGAGTTCAATGTTGGCAATTCTGAAGTCCTGGCGCGCCGGTCCTTCGATGGTGAAGGGGACCTGGGGATCAAAAATCAAACGGCCATGGGGCTGATAGAGGGATCCCAGTAAATTCGGCAGGGCGATGAAGGTTATCTCTTCGACCACCGTCTGCCCAATTTGCGTCGAGTCGAAAATGACTGGCAAGGGACCACGCCGAGCACCAAATTTTGAATCAAAGGGTGGCGCCCCCAGTTTGAGTGGATCACCAACATCGTTGGCCTGGATTCGAGGACTTCTCGCCATTCCTGCCAGGGCAAACTCGTAATCAGGCGAGAATTCATCAAGGTATTCGCCCAGATTTGCCAAGGGAATGGGGAAAACGTTGGTACTGACCCATTCACCCCGTGGTTTCAATGGATCTGGAAGCAGCCCATGGAAACCCGCAGGAATGTGGCCGGTTTTCCAATCCCCATAGGTATCTATGTCCCCATTGGGAATATTCACTTCCACTTGATGTTCCAAACCACCGCGGGGATGGGGGAGATTCGGTGGCACAAAGTCCGAACCAATTTCCGTGTAGAGACCAATGGGGTCCGTATTTGCCTTGAGGCTATGCAGCCAGGTGCTGGCCTGGGCCAGGGCCCAATCGAGTCCACCGGGATTCCGGCGATTGAGCGCCGCCCCTTCGCCAATGATTGGAATAATATCCCACCATAGCAGATCAGAATACAAGGACTCATCTTCATGGTCGATGCGGCCCAAGAGATGGCGATTGCGATCAAATCCAGTGGACCAGCGGGGCTTGAATTGCACCGTTAATTCCACTTCGGCCCCGGGCGGGAGACTGGCCGGCAGTTCATTGCGTATGCGGAAATCGTGCTTAATGAACATGGCATCAATAGCCCTCGTCAGACTAAAGGCCCGTGGGATAACGGCGCGGAAGTGGCCATCAATGTAGGTCTGTTCGGTGTAGTTCTGTCCATCAAAAGTACCAATAATCCGCTGGGTAACCGTTACCCGGCCATCGGCAGGGTTGAGACTCTCTACGGTGAAAACGCGATCCGGCGGCTCGCCATTATCGGCATCGTCCTCATCACGCCAAAATTCAATGCGGGCATTGGGAATAAGCTGGCCAAGAATTTCGCGATTGAGGGCATTATTGGTAAAGACAAAGGATTCAATGACTTCACCCGCGGCGCTTTGCGCAGAATCCACCCGCTGCAAGGGCTGAAGCACCCGCCGCGTATTACGCGGGAATTCACGATTCAGGGGATCCGTACCTACGCCATCGGCTGGAGCGCGAATCACATAGTCCTGGGTAATAAGCCGGCCGATCTCAATATCTCCGGTCTCGCCATTGATGCCCGCCTGTTGGCCGATGGCCCAGGTGCCACCCAGGTTGATCCAACGGAAGGTCCTTAGTTCACCAGGGGTCACATCTGGGTTAATAATTACAAAATCTTCTGAACCGGTATCTTCATCTGGACGAGTATCAATAATAAAGAAACGGGGATCGGTAACGGTATTACTCTCCAGGCCCTCACCGTCGAACTGGATAAATCCCCGTATGGGCAAGTTGTAGGCCCAACCGAGAGGTGCCAGGGTGGTACCCTCTTCATTGAAAAAATCCCCCTCTTCGATGTAGGGCTCAAGCTGGTTCCTAATTACATCGGGAGGCGGCAGATTTGAGGGCTGTCGGGGGAGATTAATGGGCTTGATGACATCGTTAACATCGGGGTAGATGCGCGTAATGCGCCGCTCGGCACCACCAACCACAATCGTATCGCCAACCCGCAGACGCGTCAGCACGCTGCGGTCCCAGGGGCTATTGGGGAAAGCGCCACCTTCTCCAAAGTTGAGAATCGGATAAGCCAGGAAGTTTACCGTATTACCATTCACCGTGTACATGGGTAATTCAGGAATCACTTCCTCATTATCAAGATAGGCCTGGCCAATGCTGCCCAGGGGCAGGGGATGGATGAAACCGGCATTGCGCACGGAAAAACTATTGAATTGAACGCCGCCCCACATGTCGACATCGCGGAAGGCGGTATCATTGGTTAGCTTGGGGCTATAGTTGCGATCAAAGATCATGCGCCCATTGCCGAGGACAATCATCTTGGGATTGATTGCCGTGCCGGCGATGGTGAAGCTATAGGCATCGGGCTCGCGCACCTCACCGCTGGTGAGGGCGCTGGTATTGACGGTGACAATAACAAAGCGCTTGGTTTCCTCGGGGTGCTGCCAGCTACCACCAACGGTGGGGTCGCGAATCGGCATGTCATAGCCGGGGTCAAAGCCAATGGTAAAGAAGGCGATTTCGCCGGGGAAGAGCACGTCCACCGGCTCCGTCCCGCCGCCTTCCAACTGGCGGAAGGGCTGGGCCACCACCATATAGTCGCCAACATTGGGGCCACTGAGGGTAACCGCGCCGAGTTCCGTATCGTTGCCCAGGCGCATGGCCTGGTTACCAGTGTTTTGAATGCGGTAGGTTTGACCCGTGGCCGAGGGATCTGCCATATTCACAATGTAAACAGGGGGCAGCAATTCGGTGCTATTGCTTAAGGATGGGGTTGTGGCACCACGGGCAATGAGCGCTTCATTGGGGTCTGTCACCACGAGTCGGGGGCCAAGGCCGCGGCCGGAAATGGCAAAGCGATATTTGCCAACCACCGCATCCTGGGAGGTGATTTCAATCTCTGCGGAACGACGATCCGGACTGCGGGGGCTGAAGGTGACGGAGAAGGTGACGTCTTCGCCTTGCAACATTTCACCCGGTTCGCGTCCGGCGAGAAGGGTGCCGCCAGGGGTCTCATCCTCGGTCCAGGGGACGGTGCGAATCACGACATCAAAGTCTTCGGGGTGGGAACCCAAAACATTAATCCGCGGCGAACCGGTGAGGCGGATGGATTCGGCAGAATCATTGCGGACGCGGAAATTATGGGTGAGACTATCGCCCACCTGGAGGCCGCCGAATTCGGTGCGATTGGCCCGACGAGGGGAGGTCTGGCCGTGGGGCACGGTTATACCGAGACGGGTTTCCTGATTATCATCGCCGTAGATGCGAATATCATTGCGGTAGGTGGTGCGAGGATCGTTCATGCGATCGATCACAGCCGCACTGACGGCCGGAACATCTTGCCGAGGATCAGCATGCACAATCAAGCGCGGCCGGTAGACTTGGCCGGTAATCTGATACCAGAAATAGGGGTTATGAGCGGCATTATTGGCATTAGTGCCAATGCGCACCACCGCATCTAACAAGGAGCGATTATTCTGATCAATGGCGCCGGGCACTGGCAGCACCACATCATCACGGTTCACCGCCGGATCGGCGCTGTAGGGATAACGACGGCTCACCGACAAGGAGCGGAATTCGAGAATGTAATCGGCGCTTTCCCCTGGGGCTAATTCGGTTACCGGATCGCCGCTTATGGCATCACGGGGGAACTGCACCACGCGGAATTGATCGAAGTCCGTCCCCACATCATCGCCGGGCAGAGTAATGCCAATAATATTGATGGATGGGTTGTTCTCTAGGCGCAGGGGAGCATTGCCGACATTGCTGATCCGGAAACGGCGCTGCACCGGAATGCCCAGGGGCGTCATGCCGAAGTCCGTATTGTCTTCGACATTGGGCACATTGGTGGGCGGGTTAAGGGGAGGCTGGGGCTCACCGGGTGCGAGGCGCGGATTTTCGCTTTCGTCAAAAATCTCCACCACTGCAATATCCTCAACCAAACCCGTTTGCTGGTTGAGTTGTTGGCGCACGCCTTCTATCCGGACTTGCGGGTCGAGGGCACGGCCAATCACAGCAAAGGTGTAGATATTGCTGCCGCTGCCCGCCTGGGTGTAGGGCACCTGGATGGTACGCAGAGAATCGCCGGGATCGCGAGCCAGGAAGGTGACATTGAACGTTGTCGTGCCACCGGGGGTAAGCTCTGTATCGCGCAGGGTTCCAGCCCAGAAGACATCGCCATCGGATTGCCGCGGCAAGATGGTGCCGATGGTTATATTGGCGGCGGTATTATTGAAGAGGGTGAAGACCCGCGTCACCGTCTCGGCGGTGGCCACCTCGGCGGCACCGAAGTCGGTGAGATTATCCACCCGTGGAACGGTAGAACCATTGGCCACCAATTCGCCATCACCCAAAATCAGCAGACCCTCGTCAACACCGCCGGTGAGGGTCACCGGAATGTCGTCACCATTCTGTACCCGCACCGTCATGGTGGTGGTTTGCCGGGCGTAGACGGTGGGCCGAAAGACCACCGAGAAGCTACGCGTGCCACCGGCGGGCACGGTGAGATCCGTGGGGTTTATCGCCTCAAAGAAGGTGGTATTGCCAATGGCAATGGGAAGGGCCGCATTGAGGGTTACTGGTTCATTGGTAAGGTTGGTAAGAATGAATTCTTGGGTCTTCGAATCCCCGGGCCGCACAAAGCTGAAATCGTATTCACCAGACAAGGAGATATTCATACCGCTGGGGGTGGTTAAGCGCAATTGACGGCGCAAGCCATTACCCCGCAGGGTAAACGAGGTACCAGTGCCAGGATCAAGCACGGCAATGGTAGCCGTGCCTTCTACGGCCTCATTGCTATTGGTGGGGGTGAAAGTAATGCTGGCGGTTCCAGTTTCCTCAGGCTGCAAGGTGCCGCCTGGCTGGGCACCTTCAGGCACCGTAAAAACACCGGGAGGGCCGGCGGTGACAAAGGCGGTAACCGGATTATCAACCAGGGTGATGGCCTGATTGCTGACATTTTGGAAGGTAACCGTGCGAGTAGCGCTTTCACCAAAAGGCACCTCGCCGAAATCAAGAATGCCACCGGCCGGCTGCACAATGGCGATGCTGCCGCCACCGGTTCCACCGCCAGGACCACCAGGGTCACCACCTCCTCCCGGGCCACCACCACCAGGATCACCGGGGCCACTGCCGCCGCCAAAACGACAGCCAGCGCTTAGTAGAGCAATGGCCAGGGCGAGTGCCATAACGGCACAGCGGGAGGCAAGGGTGGACCACCAGGTGGCGGGGGCAAAGGATACCGCGGGGGAAGGAACGGATGCAGACATGCTGACTCCTGGGCCGAATGGCCGGAAATTTAAGGCAGAGTCCCAGCGCATGAGCTGGGCATTCGAGCGGCGGGGATGCTAGGGAGATGCGGGGTAAATTATCCAGCATTTGCTGAATGTGCACAATCCAACTAGCACTCGCGCCAGACGCGAACACCAAAACCTAGCCATAAGGGGCCCCGGGGCCATGTGGGGTTCTCCGCCACTAGTCGTGGTGTATCAACCGGGTTTTGTGCGCGAAGTGCCGCCGTTTTGCCATGCCGATAGCGGCCAATGGCCCCGCGCCGGGGCCTATACGGCGCGGACAAAGCCACCGGCCTGGCGGCGCACCAGGCGCTTGAGCTCGAGGCTTACCATGGTGGCGCCAATCACCGAGGCGGGCAGGCCGGAGACCGCCACCACCTCGTCCACCGAGCGCACGACATCTGAAAGCAGGGCGTAGATATCCCGTTCACGTCCACTCAGACGGGCCGCCGGAGCGGCCGCTTCGTGGGCCTGCACCAGGGCGGCGCTGGGGGCGGCCATGGTGGCCAACGGTGGAATCTCCGCGAGGATTTCTTCTAGACCTGTAACTAGTGTGGCACCATCGCGTAAGAGCTGATTCGAACCTTGGTGCTCGGGGCGATCCACGGGGCCAGGGAGGGCCATGACCTCCTTGCCCAGTTCGCCGGCGAGGCGGGCGGTAATCAGGGCGCCCGAGCGCTTACCAGCCTCGATCACCAGGGTGGCGAGGCTCAAGGCAGCGACCATGCGATTGCGCCGGGGAAAGGTGCCGGGGCTGGGACGGGTGGGGCAAGGAAATTCTGAAATCACCGCTCCTCGGCCATCGGCAATGCGGGCCAGAAGATCGCGATTCTCTTCGGGGTAAGGATGATCAAAGCCAGAGCCAAGGACCGCTACCGTGCGCCCACCGGCGGCCAGGGCCGCCTCGTGGGCCACCGTATCCACCCCGCGGGCCAGCCCGGAAATAATGCAGGTACCCAGGCTGGCCAAGCCCTGGGCCAGGCGGCGGGCTTGGCGATGGCCGTAGGCAGATGGATTACGGGGCCCCACCACCGCCACCGCGAGACGATCTTCGGGGCGCAGCTCACCGCGCATCCATAGGGCCAGGGGCGGATCGTTAAGACGCTGCAGATCCACCGGGTAATCGTCATCGGCGCGGGTAATAATGCGCAGGCCGAGGGCGGCGGCGCGGGCGCGCTCTGATTCAACCTGCTCATCCAAATGGGGATTGAGGATGCGCCGGGCGCGCTCGGGACCAACGCCATCGATGGCGCAAAGCCGGGCCTGGGACCAGCCAAAGATGGCCGCGGGCTGATCGCCGGCGGCGGCGAGGATGCGCTCGGCAATCAAGGGCCCCAGGCCGGCAATGAGACTCAGGCGCAGGTACACATCCGCCAGGGGGAGGCTCATGGCTTAGCTGTCCCCGGTCAAGGCAGAGGCCTCGGTCGATGCATAGGCGGCAAAGCCGGCGGCAATGGCGGTGGGATCGGGATCGGTGACCACCGCAACCTCGCCCAGACAGCGGGGCAGGACAAAGCGCTGGCGCCCAGCGCTGACCTTCTTATCGAGGGCGGTGCGGGCCGCCAAATCGGCTAATTCGCCCGCTGGATCCGGGCCCAGCCGGTGCACCAGGGGCAGGCCCAGAGCGCGCAGCAGGGCTTCCTGGCGGGGCAGCAGGTGCTTGTCAGCGCAAAAACCCAGGGCCTCGGCAGCGGCGGCCGCCATATTCATACCGATCGCCACCGCCTCGCCGTGTAGGTAGCGCCGGTAGGCGGTAGAACCCTCAAGGGCGTGGCCAAAGGTGTGGCCGTAATTGAGGTGGGCGCGGATGCCCTGCTCGAATTCGTCGGCTTCGACGTGGGCGGCTTTAATCGCGCAGCTGCGGTACACTGCCTGGGCCACCACCTGGGGGTCGCGGGCAACCAGAGCGGCGGCCTGGGCTTCCTGCCAGGCGAAAAAGTCGGCGTCTTCTATCACCCCATACTTCACCACTTCGGCGAGGCCGGCGGCGTATTCCCGCTGCTCCATGCTGGCCAGGATGGTGGTATCCATAATCACCAAACTGGGCTGGTGAAAGGCGCCAATGAGGTTTTTCCCGGCCGCGCTATTGACCCCGGTCTTTCCCCCCACCGAAGAATCCACCATCGCCAGCAGGGTGGTGGGAATTTGCACCATGCGCACCCCGCGCATCCAGCAGGCGGCGACAAAGCCGGCGAGATCACCGCAAACGCCACCGCCCAAGGCCACCACCAAGCCACGGCGATCGAGGCGCATGGCGGCAGCGGCCTGCCACAGTTGTTCAGCGGTTTCTAGGGTTTTGCTGGTCTCGCCGGGGGCAAAGGTCGCCAAGTGGTAACCCAGGCCGGCAGCCTTGAGGCTGCGCGTTAGGCTTTCGCCGTGCAGTTCGGCGACTCGAGCATCAGCCACCACTAGGCAGCGATCGGCGTCGGGCAGGGCCTCGGCGATTAGGGCGCCCGCCGCGGCGAGGCCGGCGTCGGGGAAGTGGATGGGGTAAGACCGCCCGGGGAGCTGGACGGTGAGGGTGCTGGGGTGGGGGGTGTCCACGGCTGACCTCCGGCGGCTGCAGCATGATCACGACGGGCCCCTTGCAACGCCGCGATTAGCCGGGGGGCCCGGTGCTCGTCCTCCTGTACCCCGCTTAGGGCCAATAAAATGGACGTGGTCGCCACCCGATCGCGATTTTCCAACTCCACCGCCTGCCGCAGAGTGCCCTGCCAGGCGGCATCTTCTACTGCTGCCTGAGGGTCCCGAGGCTGGGGCGCCAATGCCAACTGCCCGGTTTGGGTATAGACAATGCGGCCCGCCCCCAGGCCCTGGGCAAGTAAGGCCCAGCGTCCCCGCCGCGCCGCCAGGGGATCAGGGTGCCGTACCAGCCGGCCATCGCTGCGCGAGCCCCACGCCCATTCAGCTACCCGCCGCACGCCATCGCTGCCATCCAGCAGGGCCAATTCGCCGGGATCGCGCAATTGGCCATGGGCCACATCCTCGACATACCAAGCGATCAGCTGTAACTCCTCCCGAGCAAGCACCGAGCCAGGACGCTGACAGCCCATGGCCAGCAGCAACCCGATCAAGCCGAGGCTGCAGCAAGCGCTGACTGTTAAGCGGTGAGAGGAGAGAGCCATGATAGGCGTTGAGTCTGCCACCCCCTTGGCAGATTCCAGGAGCAGCGCTGATAGGCCCGGAAGCCGCCAAGCCCTGCAACCTGAAGGCATGGCGGCGCAAACCGGGCCTTGCATCAGCATCGCCCATCAGTGATTATTCTTGTGTTTCAACGGCCCGCAGTGGGCCACCCCATAGACCTCGTAGCCGCGGACCACCCATGCCCCCCATTGTCACTTTGTTTCGGACCTCCCCCTTCACCGAGAGCGATCGCCAGCCGGTAAGAGGACACGGAGCATCGCGATGGGGATGCCCTTTCGGCATACTCTTGCTTCCCCTCCTCTGCTTAAGTCAGATCTGGAACCAAGCCTGGAGCGAAAGCGCCCAGCGCGAAGTCCTAGCCAATGGCCTTACCCTCATCCATGTCGATCGTCGCGATACCCACGCTGTGCACATCCTTGCCTTGGTGCGCGCCGGCCCCGGCGACGAAGGGCCCTGGCTGGGCAGCGGTATGTCGCGCACCGTGCAGGCGATGATTCAGGCCGCCGCCCGTGAGCGCTCTGGTGAATTAACCCGCCTCGGCGATCAACTGCAAACCCATGCCAGTAACTACCTAGGTCAGACTTGGAGTAGCGACCAAGTCGCCTTTTCCCTGTCAACCACCTCTACCGCCTTTACTGAAGGCATCAATCTGCTGGCACGCATGCTGACGCGGCCGCAGTTCTCGAATGAACACTTCCAACAGGCGCTGGCCCTTTTACGCGCCGGTGACCAGCGCGATGCACGCCTAGCACCTGAATTGGCACAGCGCCTCCTGGCGCAGCTCGTATTCCGTCAACATCCAGCTCGCCTGCCTAGCCGCGGTATCGCAAGCCGCCGTGACACCCTTAACCTTGAAGCAATTCAGGAATTCCATCGTCGTCACTACACCACTAATCGAATGACAATAGTTGTCGTTGGAAATCTCAGTGCTGCCCAGGTTTTGCGCGACGTTCGCCGCGCCTTCGGCGAGATCCCCAGTGGCGACTGGGGCCCCTCAGCAAACATGAGCGAGCCGGTGCAGTTCGCTCCCCGGCAACAATTAAGTGAGAGCCCCGATGGCGAGGAATACCGGCTGATTGGCTGGCGCACGCCACCGCTTTCATTCTACCAAGACCATGCCGGCCTGGAATTGCTGGGCCTTATCCTATCCCACCGTTTTGAACAGCGACTCAGCGACGAACGGGATGCTCGCCGCTGGGCCCGCGATATCCAAGTCCGCCATTTGGTGGGACTGCGCAATCCTGGACTTTTCACCATCGCCTATCGGCCGACCGGCGGCACAGATGGAGAATCTTGGTTTAATATCCAGGAGATCCTTGACCAACTGCGCCAGGATGGGCCAAGCGCCGAGGAATTGGCCACCGCCAAGCGTCTTTGGCAGCGACGTCAGGCCGAAGCCCTAGCCAGTGTCGCCGGAGTGGCCCGCGATCTCGCACGCTGGGAACAGGCCGTGGGCGTGCCTGGCTTTGGCCGTACCTTCCGCCAAGCCGTGACCAACACGGACGCCCAGGCCATTCAGCGCCTCGCCGCAAACCACCTACATCCCAAAGGCGCCAATCGCTCAGAAATCACCCTTGTGCCTGCGGAGCGGGACGAAAGCGATGGCGGGGCTAATCGTCAGGGCACCCGCAGCGCCCTGACCGATGTCGTGCCGCGTCAAGAAGAACTGCCCTTTGGGGCACGCCTGATTCATCGTTTTATGCCCATCGGCTTAGCCCATGTGCGCCTTACCATGAATGCAGGCGCCAGCGTTGAACCCGATGGTTTTTATGGCGCCACCGCCCTTCTCGCCCGCCTCCTTGAGGAAGGCTCACAGGCCCGACAAGGTCAAGATTTTCGCTCTTATTTACGCAGTTACGGAATGGATTTTCGGATTCGTGCCACCGCCCACCATCTAGAATTGCACCTCATTTGCTTTCCCGATGACGTCAACGAGGCGCTCTCGCTCCTGATTGATCTGATCAAATCCCCAGCTTTACCCGAGGCCGCCCTGGAACGGGCAGTGGCCGAACAGATTGCCATCTTTGGCGCCGAACCCGCCGGGTGGCAGGAACGTCTACGCCGGGTGGTTGACGCCACCATGCTTAGCGACCATTACGGCCACCGTGATAACTCGGTGATTCGCGAGCAGATTGGCAACCTTGGCCGCGATCGTCTGCTGCAATGGCACCAGCAACTCACCGTTGGCAGCAATCTCGTAATTAGCGTCTATGGCGAATTCGATGCCAATAATTTAACCCCCTCTGTAAATGCACTCCTTACTGCCGATCCCGTATTGCGAGAAGCCGAGGCCCCCATTGTGATCGGCAGTACTTGGAGCGAGCATCAACCGCCAGCGGTTACCACCCTCACCGCCAACCCCGGCGAAGAAGCCTTAGCCCTGGTTTGGCGTGGCCCAGACATGGAATCCGTGCGCGACCTCGCCGCCCACCGCATTTTTACCAGCATTCTCACCGGCAATCAGGGACGCGGCGGGCGCATTGCCAGCGCCCTGAGCCGCGCCGGCATCGATCCCGAGAATTCCTTGGTCGCTGAGCGTCAAAGCTTGGCCGGCCGTGGATACTGGGCGATCTTGGTCAAGGTTCCCGACCATCGCCTTGAGGAGGTCCGCGAATTGGTGCTCGGTGAAGTCAACGAGGTGGTAACCGCCCTCACCAGCAGCAATCAGAGCGAGCAAGGCCGCCTTACCGCCAATGACATGAGCGCTGCCCAGGCCCTGGCGGTTAATGCCCGGGTGCTGGCGATGGAAGACCAGGGCCAAGCCTCCTTAGTCCACGTCAGCAGTCTTTTGCGCGGCCGCAGCCTGGAACAGGAGCTAGCCCAGCCCAGTCGCATGGCCAACCTTGAACGCAGTGATCTCGCGCGCATTGCCAACACCTACTTCATGTATGAGCCGGTAATTATTCAACTCGCCACCCCGCAAAGCGAGGAACCGCCGGCAGAACCCACCGAAGAGGCGGCAGAAGATGAGACAGAGGCCAAGCCAGAGGACATCCTTGTCCTACCTACCGTCGAAGCCAACGACAACGCCGAGGAAGAAAGCCCGTAAAATAGTCAAGCCTTAGGCGATACACAACTTGCCAGGGGAAAGGAAATGCTCGCTTCGCGGGCGGTATTTCCCTTTGCCGAGCTAATTCTTGGCCCTCCCTAGGCAGGTTTTGCGATCCCCCTTAGCGCGTGTCTGCCATTCCCATGGACCCCCATCAGCCCACTGATAGCATTCCCCCCCATGCCGAGCCCCCTTCCCCAGCGCGACGAGCACCTTGCCGCCACCATCGACGCCGAAGCCGTCGATGAAAGGGAAAGTCGTGCCACCAAGGAACTCTACCAAGCCCTCCTCCAGCACCGCCAGGCCCTGAGTGGGGGCGGCAGTATCAGCGGCGAAGACCGCGCCTTTTCCGAATCCGTGCACCGTGAAGCCTCTCGCCGCAGCGCTGAGATCACCGCCTACCGCGGCCACAGCTCGGCCCTCAAGCCCGTCGATGGCAAGCCGGTACCGCGCTGGGTGATTGCCGCCTGGGTGATCGCCGCGATTCTCGGCCTCGCCTTGGCGCTCATGGCCTTCACTTAGGCAACCCCTTTAGCGCAACGCGAAAAGTGGAAACGGGGAAACGGGGAAAAGGGGAATAGGCATCCACCCAATGGCCGTCTAGGACCAAGGTCAAGTTTTGCAATGGCCTTGAATCCACCCCAGGGCGGCTGAAAGCTCGCCTTGGGTTGAGGAATCCCGCTTCGCGGTGGATCTTTTAGCGCATCTTTTAGCGCAAAAAGTGCCCTATTCAGGGCATTTTTTGCTGGCCGATCAGGAGATCGGCGATCCCGGGTTCAAGTTTTGCACTGGCCTTGAATCCACCCCAGCTTGTCCCTTGGCTAGGCCGGTGATTCCGGCAATATAAAGCCATGAGCGCATCTCCCGCTGACGAGCAATATCTCGCCCTCCTGCATCGCATTATCGATAGCGGCGTCGATCGCGGTGATCGCACCGGCACCGGCACCCGCGGCGTCTTTGGCCATCAAATGCGCTTTGACCTGCGCCACTCCTTTCCCCTGCTGACGACGAAAAAGGTACACGTCAAATCCATTATTATTGAGCTATTGTGGTTTCTCTCCGGACGCACCGACAATACCTGGCTGAAAGAGCGCGGCGTCTCCATCTGGGATGAATGGGCAACCGCCGAACAGTGCGCACGCTTTGGCCGTCATGCCGGCGACCTTGGCCCCATCTATGGCCATCAGTGGCGCAATTACGGAGCCAGCCGCAACAGTGAGGGCGGTTTTGCCGCAGACGGCGTCGATCAAATTCAACAGGTCATCGACGGTATTCGCGAAAATCCCGAAAGTCGGCGGCTGATTGTCAGTGGCTGGAATCCCGTGGAAGCCAATCAAGTGGCCCTCCCGCCCTGCCACACCCTCTTCCAATTTTGGTGTGACCCGAAAGAGCGCATCCTTTCCTGTCAACTCTACCAGCGTTCCGGCGATGTCTTTTTAGGCGTGCCTTTTAATATCGCCAGCTACAGCCTCCTGACCATGATGATCGCCCAAGTCACCGGCTATACCGCCGGCGAATTCATCCACACCCTTGGCGATGCCCATCTCTACCACAATCATTTTGAGCAGGCCCAACGGCAGCTACAGCGCGAGCCGCGGCCAGCCCCGCAAATGCGACTTAACCCCGATCGCCAAGACCTCTTTGCCTTTACCGCCGAAGATTTTGAACTCGTCGGCTATGACCCCCATCCTGGAATCAAGGCGCCGGTAGCCGTATGAATAGCCCCCTTCCCGCCCTGGGACTCGTCGTCGCCTATTCGATCCCCCAGCGGGCCATCGGGGCCAGCGGCGGCTTGCCCTGGCACGAGCCCGAGGACCTGCAGCACTTCAAACGGGTAACCATGGGCCATGCAATTATCCACGGCCGCAAGTCCTACGAGTCCTTCGGCCGCCCCCTGCCCGGACGGCGAAATATTATTGTTACCCGAAACACCGACTACCAGGCCCCTGGCTGCGAAGTCGTGCACGACCTGGAAAGCGCTATCGCCCGCGCCCGCAGCTATGATGACTGCCCCTGGGTCTGCGGCGGCGAAGCCATTTACCGCGCCGCCCTGCCCTTCGTCACCATCTGCGAACTCACAGAGATCACCCTACATCTCGATGCTGCCGACACCTTTTTCCCCGAACTCGATGAGAGCGCCTTCGTCGAGACAAAAAGCCATCGCAGCGGTCACCTCCATTTCCGACGCCTGGAGCGCACATTATGAACGAAGCCTCGCGCACCCGCGCTGATGATCAGTTGCCGGTAAGCACCCTTGGGAAACAGCGTGAAAGCGCTTATAGCTACCGCCCAGACTTGCTTGAAGCGGTGCCCTTCGCCGGTGATGCCCATGATCCTGAAGAAAGCCCCTGGGTAAGCCTGCACGCCCTACGTTTTACCAGCCTCTGTCCGGTCACCGGGCAGCCGGATTGGGCCGAGATCACCATTAACTACCTGCCCGCCTTAAGCCTGGTAGAAAGCAAGAGTCTCAAGGAATACCTTGGTTCCTTCCGCATGCACGGCGACTTCCACGAAGACGTCTGCCGGATTATCTGCGACGATTTGGTACAGCTACTTAGCCCACTCTATCTTGAGGTACTGGGCCGCTTTGATAGCCGCGGCTCCATCGCTATTTGGCCCTACGTGCAATACGCCGCCGATCACCACGAAGAAGCCCAAGCCATCCGTCGCCACCGCCGCCTCAACTATGTCCCCGGCGCCTGGGCCCCAGCCAGGGGAAGCGTCCAGTAGTTAGTTCACCCGGCCCCCGTGGCTTGCCGAGATGTGACCGCCTCCACGCCCTAGCCCTCTCTCTACTTAGCTGACTCTTGCACATAAGAACTTTACCCGGAACATGGACCCATGGCTAAAACTGTCGATGTCAACTTGATCAATCCCTTCATCGAAAGCACCCTGGAGTGCTTGCAGCAAATGGCTGGATGCCAGCCCAGCCGTAAGCGCGTGTTCATCAAAAAAGACACCGAAATGCACGGCAATATCAGCGGGGTTATCGGACTCTCCAATGGCATTACCGGGTCCTGCGCCGTCAGTTTTCCGCAAATTCTTGCCGAGCGCATTGTCGCCGCTTTCCTTGGCGAAGAACTGCCGCTGGATGAACAAATGATTCATGACGGCATCGGCGAAGTGGCTAATATGGTGGCCGGAGGCGCTAAAATGCGCTTTTCTAAATCCGGGTTTAACTTCAGCATCTCAACCCCGACGGTCATTGCCGGTAGTCCTACCCAGCTTTGGAACCCCGCCGAAGTGGTCTCCATTGCCTGTGAATTTACCGCCAGATCCGACTGGGAAGAAACCTTCTTGATCGAAGTGGCGACCAAGCCCGCCGATAAATAAAACCCAAGGACTAACAATCCCGGCCGATCCCGATGGCGAGAAGCTGCGGATGAGGGCGGCGGTTTATTTCACGATGAAAGAGCGACGGGGGCTGATCGCTTAGCTCCCCCGGACGACGCAAAATACCCACCCCCCCTTCGTGCACTTCGTGTCCTTCGTGGTTATCCCCTCCCCTTCATCGCCATCGCGGCTGCGCTGAGAAATTTTTAACCACGAAGAACAGGAAGCTGGGAGGGAAGGAAGCGATTTTCCTCTCTGTCCCTATGCCCAGTCCCTATGCCCGTGCTTCCGTGTCTTACCGCTAAGGAGCTGGCGCCGGATTTATGCATCCCGCTTCGGCTGGAAGCAGGGTCCGTGCCTAACGCTCTACCGGGTCGTCGTCGCGGCGGTTGCCGGCGATGGCGCGGGCGGCGGTGGTGACGTCGGCGCCTGAAGGCTCTTGGAAGACGCGCAGACCCAACTCGGGTACCATAGCGAGGATGTGATCAAAGATGTCGGCCTGGATGCATTCGTACTCCACCCAACGGGTGGTAGTGGTGAAGACGTAGATTTCCAAGGGCACGCCGTGTTCGTTGGTTTGTAACTGCCGCACCAAAAACATCAGCCCGCTACCCTCTTGATGAATGTCCGGACGATTCTTGAGGTAGTTAATAATGTAGGCGCGCAGGGTGCCCAGGTTCGTCAGGCGACGGGCGTCGGAAGCATTTTCCGGGCCTATGCCATGCTCTTCATTCCACGCCTTCAAAACTTCGCGTTTTTGCGCAATGTATTCTTTGAGCAGATGGTAACGGGCATAGCGGTCAACTTCCTCGTCATTGAGAAAGCGCACCGTCTGTAAATCAATGGTGATGGAACGCATAATGCGCCGGCCCCCGGCCTCTTGCATGCCGCGCCAATTCTTAACGGTTTCAGAAACTAGTCGGTGTGTTGGAAGGTAACTTACTGTGCGATCGAAGTTTTGGATTTTTACCGTATGCAGGGATAAATCGACGACATCACCGTCGACGCCAGCCGAGCGGATTTCAATCCAGTCACCCACCCGCACCATGTCGTTACTCATTACCGTTATCGAGGCCACCAGGGAGAGAATGGTGTCCTTGAAAATTAAGAGCAAAATGGCGGTCATGGCGCCAATGCCAGCGAGGAAATTCCAGGGCGACTGGTCCACCAGTAAGGCGATTGCCGCCAAGCCACCAACACTATAGAGAATAATCTTAACAATCTGCACGTAGCCTTTAATCGGCCGCGAACGGGCGATCTCAAGGCGGCTGTACATGGCATTAATGCCCGTGAGCAAGGCCCCCACCGCCAGCAGCACCATGACCAAAGTCAAGGAACGCGATACATTGCGAATGACCTCTACCGACCACGATGGGAGATGACTGGTAAGCAGGACGCCATAATTAAGCACCGCCGTCACCGGAACCCATGAAATCCAATTAATAAAATCGGAGGAAACGAGAATATCATCCCAAGTATTTTTGGTGCGCTGCACCAATCTAGTGAGCGTCGGACGCAAAATGCGGCGGGTTACGAAAAAGGTGAGCAGCGCCGCCACCATCAATACCGCCAGTTCCATACTGGGGGCGATCAAAGGATTGGCGGTCAACCAATCGCTCCACCACTGGGGTACCTCAAAAAGACTCTCCACTTCCCCGGCGAGATCTTGGGAGCTGGATACCTCTGATTCAGGCAGCTCTTCTGCGGTTTCATGCGACTCTGCCATGGGGGCTACTTCTCCTCAAACTAACAACGGTTTAAAAACCGGATTGCGGCGGTTCGGCCATCGATCACCCGTTGGTAACGGTGAGCGCAGGGGCCTAAGCCTGATCCTCTAACTCTGCTAACAATTCGCTGAGGCTGCGCCGGCGCCGCAATAAGCGTATCTGCGCGGCCTCATAAGCCACCTCAGCCGGCAGCGGACGAAGATTATAGACAGATGCCATACTCATACCATAGGCACCAGCGCAACCGATGGCCAGGACATCACCAAGCTGTGGCTGAGGCAGTTCGCGCTCGCGGGCAAAAACATCCCCAGATTCACAGACATTACCCACCACGTCGACCCGCTCCAGTGGCGCCTGGGGATGGCTAATGTTAGCAATGGGGTGGTAGCTGCCATACATGGTGGGCCGGATAAGGTGATTGAATCCGGTATCGCAGCCAACGTAGGTACGGCCGTCAGGATTGGTCTTCACACTGGTTACGGTGGTCAGGAGGTAACCGGCTTCCGCCACCAAAAAGCGCCCGGGCTCTAAACGCAGTTCTAGGGGCCGGCCGTGATGTTGCTCTAACTCGGCAATTAATTCATCGGCAGCGCGGCCAACTGCCGCAACATCCAAGGGCTTTTGGTCAGGGTGATAGGGGATGCCAAGACCCCCACCGACATCCACCCATTCCAGGTGCGGCAGACCGCGGGCGGCATCAAGGATCACCCGCATGGCGGCGCGAAAGGCCTCAGCGCTTAAAACATTGGAACCGATATGCATGTGGCAGCCAACCACGCGCAGGCCGCTGCGCTGCTCCAAGTCGCGCACCGCTGCCACTTGGGAATGGTGGATGCCAAACTTCGTTAGGGGGCCGGCGGTGAGGGTATAGGCGTGCTCGCTATCGCCAACGTCCGGATTGAATCGCACCGCCGCGCGATTGACCCCGCTCTCGGCAAGACGCTGGAGGCGGTCTAGACTTCCACAGTTAATCAGCACCCCAGCTGCGGTGGCGTCTGCTGCCTCGGCATCGGTCATATTGTTTTCGGTGTAACAGATGCGCTGCGGTGGACAGCCCAGGGATAGGGCTAAGGCCACCTCGCCGGGGCTTACCGCGTCGATGCCATAGCCCTCCGCCAAAAGCACCCGCACCACCGCCGGGCAGGGATTGGCTTTAATCGCATAGAGCAATTGCAATCGAGGATGGCTAAGGGCTTGGCGCAGGCGATGGGCCTGCTGGCGCACCAGATCAAGGTCGTAGGCAAAGGTGGGGGTGCCGTGGGTGGCAGCGATGGCGCCAAGCCAGGTCGGGACAGCGGTGTTCATAGACGGGCAGGCTAAGGCGAAACCGGATGACGCCAGGGAGACTTAAGAGCATCCCCCCAATTCAGTAGCGAGATGCTGCAATCGACCAGGTGCCGTGGCGATCAGGGCCTGCGCTTAATCAAGATCCGGGAGATCGTCGAACTCCATGGTGTCCTCGATCACATTTGCTGGCTCTGGAGCCACCGGCGCAATCTCGGGCGGTGCTTCAGCTGGGGGAGCCTCGCTGGCGCTCTGCTCTGTGGCCGGAGTCGTCGCCGCTGCTGGAGCCGCCTCGTCTTCAGCCATTAAGAAAACATACGCTGCGGCCGCCCCGCCAAGCAGGACCAGAAGAACGATAATAATTAGGATGAGCTTGCCTTTGCCGCCCTTGGCCTCTTGATCCTCGTCATCACTACCCTTACCGCGGCGACGGCGGGAAGCCCCACGGCCACCAGCAGCGGCACCTGCGCGGCGACCACGTCGACCGGCGGGCGCGTCCCCCTCTTCTCCATCCCCTGCGGTGGCGCCCGCACGGCGGGAGCGACGGCCTGCACCGGCCGTGGCGGTGCGAGTACGCCCACGTCCACGGGGAGCCGGCGCAACCTCTTCTTCAGGCGGCTCTTCTTCGGCCAGCTCGTCGCCTGCTTCGTCGCCTGCATCTTGGGCCAGCTCGTCGGCGTAGGCCTCTTCCTCTAATTCCTCTTCGACTTCTGGTTCTTCAATCTCTTCGTCCACTGGCTCCACCGCCGCCGCAGGGGCCGGGGCAGGTGAGGGACGATATGCCGCAGAGGGACGGGAAACCGGCTGAACAGGGGCTTCAACTGGCCCATCAAAGAGTCCCTTAACCTGTCCAGCAGGGACAAAATCAGCCATGCCTTCTTTGCGCAGGCCCATGGTAGCCTTTAGCCTGCCAGAGTCGACAAAGGCGCGAATCTGTTCAGCGGTAAACGGACCCTGCTGTCGGTTGCCCGCAAAAATATACCATTCTGCCGCTGACATACCTGCCTCCTTGGTGGATTGCACCATCGCCCATGGGGCCCTATTCCAGATCCTGCGCCGACCATGGGCCTGAGATTCTTGAGAGTAGGAACCATGCTAAGTCACCCCAAGCGGATACGCAACCAAGACTTAAGCGCAAAAGTGAAATCTTGCTGCAATGCGTCAAACACGACCCCTTGAAGCAATAAGGGCTCCCGTCATGGATACCCACCGCAGGCTGCAGGGACTAACCCGCCCTGGTGCCAAGCCCTAGAGCAGACCTTGGATCGCCAGCGCCAAGCCTAAGCTCACATCTGTGATTTACCTGCGCTTCGATGCTGGAAGCCTCGTCCTTGGCGGGCTGGACAAGCTCTGGGAAGAGCGGCTGGCGCCCTGGGTGGTGGCCGATCCGCGGATCGCCGCCCACCGCGCCAGCGCCCATCACTATGCGCAGATTCTGCGCCTCCTGCATGGTAATTGCTCCTACGATGACCAGGCCCGGGCCTATGCCACCCTCGAACTGCGTGAACGGGGCCGGCAGCCCCTGCGCCCCTACCAAAGCCAGGCCCTGGAAGCGTGGCAGGCGGCTAAGCGACGAGGGGTGATCGTGCTGCCCACCGGCTCCGGTAAGACCTATGTCGCGGTTAAGGCCATTCTAGAGTGCCGACGCAGCGCCCTCATCCTTGCCCCCACCATTGATTTAGTACAGCAGTGGGCCCTGGATTTGGAGCTGCGTCTGGGCTGCGCCATCGGTCGCTATGGCGGCGGCGATCGGGTGCTCGCCGAGATTACTGTCGCCACCTACGACTCCGGCATTCTCATAACCCCCCACCACGGCAATCGCTTTGGCCTCCTGATCTGCGATGAATGCCATCACCTCCCCGCCGGCGCCACTGCCTTCTGCGCCGAAGGCAATCTCGCCCCCTTCCGCCTTGGCCTTACCGCCACCCCGGAGCGCAGCGATGGCGGACACCAGCGCCTGGACGAGCTTTTGGGGCCGATTGTCCACCGCTCTCAGATTACGGAATTGGAGGGGCGTTACCTTGCCAATTACCATGTCGAAGTTCTCGAAGTGCCCCTCGACCCCGACGAGGCCGAGGACTATCAGCGCCATCGCGCCACCTATCTGGATTTCGTGCGCGCTTTGGGCATTCGCTTTGACGCCCCGGACGGCTGGCAGCGCTTTCTCAGCGAGGCCGCCCGTGCTCCCGGCGGCCGGGAAGTCCTGCGCGCCTGGCGCGAGCAACGCCGCATTGCCCGCGGCAGTCGCGCCAAGCTGCGGCTGGTCTGGCAGCTGCTGCGCGATCACCACCACGAGCGGGTGATTATTTTCACCGATGATAATGCCACCGCCTACGCCATTGGCGCGCAAATGCTTTTGCCGGTGCTTACCCACCATAGCAAACCCAGCGAGCGCAAGGCCATGCTTGCCGCCTTTCGCAGCGGCGATTGGCCGGTGCTGGTAACCAGCCGGGTGCTTAATGAAGGGGTGGATGTTCCCGAAGCGGCCGTGGGCATTGTTGTTTCCGGCACCGGCAGCGTGCGCGAGCACGTGCAGCGCCTAGGCCGAATCCTACGCCCTGGCCCGGATAAGGTGGCCCAACTCTATGAGCTGATTTCCGCCGATACCGCCGAGGCCCATACCAGCGCCCGCCGGCGCAATCACATCGCCTTTGATGGGGAAATGGAAATGGATTTTACTCCGGGCGATGGCCAGGGCATGGATGAGGACGGTCAGCCATGATCGTGCACTGCCGCCAGGAGAACCAAGCGTGCTAAGCCGTGACCTTTTGCGTTGGCGCAGCCGCAGCGGCGAGCTTGAGCCCCTCTGGCTGGGCTCCGGGCCCAGCCTCATCACCGTTGCCGAGCAACTGCTGGGCCTCTATCGCGCCAGCCATGGCGCTCGACAAAGCGATATCGACGAAGCCCTACCGCCGATTATTCACGCCTGCCGCTCCCAGGTAGTGGCCCGGGGCCTGCATAAAATTATTGCCGATGCCTGCACCTTCACCCAAGGCGAAGACCTGCGTGAACTGCGCAGCGCTATCTTTGACGCCAGCGCCAAGGCCCTGCGCGAAAATCCTTCGGCGCATTGCGAAGGGCATCGCGCCCAGGTCCTCGCCACCATCCCTGATAGCGATGCGCGACTGCTTGAAGATCCGCAGCTGCTCTATGCCGATTTACCGCAGTGGGCTCGCCTTGAAGCCACCCCCCATTGGAGCGCCGAGGAAGTCATTGATCGCTATAATATGCACCTCGCCCAGGGCTTTCTCCTTGGCGCCCACCGCCTTGACCTGCAGCTGGACGGCCGCCAGCTCTCGGTGGGCATGCGACGGCGACTGCTTAAGGCCCTGCGCTGGCAGCGCCTGCTGGTGCATATTCAAGCCAGCGCCGAAGACGATGTCTTGCGCTTCGAGATCAGTGGCCCCGGGGCGGTTCTCGACCAGCGCTCGCGTTACGGACTACAGCTGGCCCAGCTCTTGCCCCACATTGCCAGCCTGCCCCATTGGCAATTGCAGGCCCGGGTCACCCCGCCGCGCAGCCCGCGGGATCCACAGCCGGGGGAACTACTGCTGCGCCTTGATGAACGCGCGCCCCTGCGCGGCGGCAGTCGCTTCCTTGCCCATGTGCCCAAAGAGCTATCGGGCCTTGCTGCGGCATGGAACCCCCGCCTGCAGCCTTGGCAGCTCAGCGACGAACCGCCCTTGCTTCCCATCGCCGGCGCCACCGGCCCCGAATGGGTGGCCCCCGACTACCTCCTCACCCATCCCCAATACGGCAACTTCTCTCTCGAGTGCCTGCACCGCTGGCACGGCACCATACTTCCCCGTCGTTTGCAGCAAATCACAGAGGGCAGGGCCCCTCGGTTATTGCTGGCGATCGATCGCGCTTTGGTGCGCTCGGGCGAAGGCAAGGCCCTCATCGAGGCCTTTCCCCAACCCCAGCGCCTCATGCTCTTCAACGATCTGCCCACCCTCAGCGCCCTCAAACGCCTGCTAGCGGCCAATAGTCCCGATGCGCCTGGGACTGCCAGCAAGTGACTCCGCGAATCCTAACGGGTGCCATAATTGCTCGCCAGTTTTCCATGGACTTAGGAGGCAATTCGCCAATCATGAATCCATGCGTATTGGCAGCCATAGCTGGAGCCTTGAACTCGACGATGGCTGGCAAGACTGCTCAGAAAACGACGTCTTACGTTTTTTTGAGCCGGTGAGCGAGAGCGTCTTAAATCTCAGCTCGCACCGCTTGGAAGATGAAGCCCTACACCAGGCCCTGCGCCAGCGTAATCGAGAGCACATCTTCCAGCACTTCGGCAGCGCCGAAGAGGTGGATTTGGAGGCCGGCTTCGCCCTGCTTGGCGCCCAGGGCCATGATCTGCTGGCCTTCGTCCATGTCGGCCCCTGCCTGATTATGATTACTATGGCATCGCGACTTGCCACCGCCGAAGATCTCAAAATCCTCGTCCGCAGCATGGTCCAACGCATTTGCGTCGATAAAGACTAGGATTGCGTCGGTCGGCAATCGCGGCAATCGCTACGCGAAGCTTGGTGCGTAAGCTTATGGCCTTTCGACAGCGCAGAAAGCATGAGGTGCAATCAGCGACCAATGAACGGCGGTACCAGTAAGCAAAAAACGAAGGACGAACGACCAAGGACGACCAGCGCTTCTCGTCAGTCGTCGATCGCCCCTCGCAGCCACCGTTCTCTCACCTAGCCATCACCCTCGCCAGCTTAAGCGCCGGCGTGGGCGGCGATTTCGAAGAGTTTTTCGACATCGCCGGCCTCCAGGGCGCGGGCCAAGCCTTCGAGGGCGAGGTCGCCGACCAGGCGGCGCTTTTCGTCCTGCAGGCGCAGTACCCGCTCTTCGATAGAGTCCGAAGTGACAATGCGGTAGACCATGACCGGTTTATCCTGGCCGATGCGATAGGCGCGGTCAGCGGCCTGGTCTTCGGCGGCGGGGTTCCACCAAGGGTCGAGGATGATCACGTAGTCAGCGGCGGTGAGATTAAGACCAACGCCGCCGGCTTTGAGCGAAATCAGGAAGAGCGGATCGTCGCCGTTCTGGAAGGCCTTGACGCGGGCACCACGGTCACGGGTACGACCATCAAGATACTGATAGGTATATCCGCGTTCCTGCATCGCTTCCTGGACCAGAGCGAGAAATTTCGTGAAGGAGGAGAAGACCAGAGCGCGATGGCCCTCGGCAATGAGTTCGTCCACCAAATCCAAGAAAAGATCGATCTTGGAGGAAGGCACGTGGTCGCCGCCAACCAGGGCTGGGTGGCAGGCCGCCTGCCGCAGGCGGGTAATTGCTGCTAGGATGGAGACGCGGGAGCGCTCCAGGCCCTTGCTGTTCATCAGATCCATCACGCCCACCCGCTCTTTTTCGAGCAGATCGCGGTAAAAACCGTATTGCTCGTCCGACATGCGGGCGTGCAGGAGGATTTCCGTCTTCGGCGGCAGTTCGGTGGCCACTTCTTTTTTTATCCGACGCAGCACGAAGGGTGCTACTCGCGAACGCAGACGCTCGATAGCCTTATTATCTTCGGCCAGGGTTTCCTTGAGCACCTTGCGGCGGCCTAAGAAATAGGGCATAAGGAAGTGGAAAATCGGCCACAGATCTTCGGCGCAGTTTTGCACCGGCGTTCCCGAAAGGCAAATGCGACGACGGGAATTCTTCACCAAGGCCAGGGCGGCACGGGTAGTTTTGGCCTCAGGATTACGGATGATGTGGGCTTCATCAAGGATAATGGTGCTGAATTCCAACTGCTTGAGCAGAGCGATATCGCGCTGCAAAATATTGTAGCTGGTCAGCAAGATGCCATTGCGCGGGAGATCGTCGAGATTCTTGGTGCGATCAAGGCCGAGATGGGTGTAGACCTCTAGATCAGGGACAAATTTGATGCATTCTTCGGCCCAGTTATCGACCACCGATCGCGGCGCCACCACCAATTGAATGCCCGGATCCTCAAGGATACGGTGACGAATAAAGGCCAGCGATTGTATGGTTTTGCCCAAACCCATATCGTCAGCCAGTACCCCGCCAAGACCGCGGTCTGAGAGGAATACCATCCAGTTAAAGCCTTCGTGCTGATATTCACGCAGGGTGGCATTAATGCCTTGGGGCAGGGGTACCGAGGGGATGGTGGCGCCGCCCTTGGCCAACTGAGCAAGGTCAAGGGTGGCCGCATCTAACTCCATGGAGCCGCCGCTTTCAGCCAGCCCCACGGCAAGCGCTGCGGCATGACGCTTCACCTTCACCCGATTGGCGGCGCCCTTTTCGACACCGCCAAATTCCACCAAGGTGCGGTAACGGGCCAGCCACTCGTCATTAATCCGGGCCCGCATGCCGTCCTTAAAGATCATGACATTCTGCCCACGACTGGCGCTGGCGAGAAGATCCTTAATCGAGACTTCACGGCCCTCAACCTCGGCGGTAATGCCGAGGGTGAGATTTTCCTTGTCCGCATTCACCGTGGTGTGAATGACAATGTCTTTAGGCGGGCGGCCGCGGTGGAGGGCATCGCGACCGCGCACATCCCAACCCTGCAGATTGGGAATGACCTGGGCGAGAAAGCGATCGGCGGCATCGCCATCGGCGACGAAGCCAAAGGCGCCGCGGCGCTGAACCAGAGCCCCGCGCTTAATAAATTCATTGGAGCGCTGAAATTCTTGATCGCGATCCCGTTCGCATTTAAGGATTTGGCCGTCGTCGGTTTCAGCAACGATCAAACCGATACGCTCAAGGGGATCGATCTCCGGTAAATCATCGTGGTATTTAAAGCGTACCCGGCCGCAAAGGCGGGAGTCGACTTCCCACATTTCCAGAATCGGCTGCGGGCGGCCGCGCACGGCCTTGGCCTTTTCTGCCTGGGGCGGCACCTGACCGGCGTGGGCCAGTAGCGAGCGCCAGGGCGGACGCACCAGCAGACGCTTTGACACCTTAATCGCACCGTGCATCAGGGGGTCAAGCTCTTCGGCGGGGCCGGTCCACTCCAGGGGAATAATGCGACCGCGGAAGACAATATGCGGGCCGGGCAGGGCCCAAACATTCTGCACCGCCGCACCGCTGACCTCTAAATAGAGGCGCATGTGCTCGCCGCAGTCTTCCATCATCAGCCGCGGTGAGCGCGGCGAACCCTCGATCACCAAGGGGAACTGCTGCCCATCAATATTGATAATCGGTGGTGGATGGACCCCGCGCACCGAGGTCATGGCGCGTTGAATCGAGTCTAATTCGTAGAGCGGCTCTTCCTTAATGCCCACCGCACCCTTGACAATCAGGGAACGCGTGCGGCGACAACCCGGCAATAAATTGCCGAGGGTCAGGAGGATTTCAGGGCGCGGGCCGGGCTTGGCACTACGGGCTTGCGTGGCGTCTTCAGTCATCATTGTCGTAACAGTGTATCACCCAAACGTCCACCGCAACACTACTTTTTATGCAGGACTGAGCCCCTAGGTGAGGCCCAAAGCATCCTTTTGTGGCATCCCCCCCTCCTCCAGGCCCCTCTATGGTTGCAGCGCGAAGAAGCAATGGCATCCTTCGGAGCCGCAAACATCCGTCCCCAGGGGGGGGCCAAAGGGAGCAGCGCATGGCCCATAGCGAGCGGCCGGTGGCCATTCTTGGCCTCGGCATTATCGGCAGCATTTGGGCCCGCAATCTCGCCGCTGATGGCATCACGGTGCGCAGTTGGAACCGCAGCCCCAAGCCCGATGCCCCAGGCTGGTGCGCCGATGCAGTGGAGGCGGTGCGCGGGGCCCAGGTCGTGGCCCTGGTGCTCTCCGATGGCCCGGTTACCAGCGACATTCTGCAGCGCATCCTGCCCCACCTGGAGCCCGACGCGGTGGTGGTTCAGCACGCCACCATCGGGGTAGACGAAACCCGCGCCCTGGGCAAGGCCGTACAGCAGCGCGGCCTGGCCTACCTCGATATGCCCTTCACCGGCAGCAAGCCCGCCGCCGAGGCCCGCGAAACCGTCTACTTTATTGGCGATGATAATGGATCCTTCGCCCGCGTTGAACAGCTCTACACCCGCTTGAGTCGCGCCCGCCTGGCCATCGGCCCGGTGGGCAGTGCGGCGGCGATTAAACTGGCGATGAACCTCACCATCGCCGCCAGCTACCAGGCCATGGCCGAAAGCTTCACCCTCGCCAAGGCGGCTGGCATTAGCCCCGAAACCTATTGGCAGGTGCTGGATCTCAATATTGCCCGCTCTGGCCTGGCGGACCTCAAACGCCCCAAACTTGACCAGCAGGACTGGAGCCCCCAATTCTCCATTAAGCACCTGCACAAAGACCTCAGCCTGGCGATGCAGCTGGCCCACAGCGTGAACCGCCAACTGCCACAAACCGAGCGACTGAGCGCCAGCTATGCCGAGCGCCTAGCCGCCGGCGATGGCGACCTCGACTTTGCCGCCATGCTGCGCCTGATCGATCCCGAGGCCCAGTAAAGTCCTTTCTTGACCCTGGGCGCGGTCATGGCCAAATGCCTCGGTATGCCCCAGCCCACTGAGGCATAAAAAGGAGGGTGATGATGGCCAAGCGCGCAATTGCAGGTCCGCAGTGCCAGGGATTTAGCCTCATTGAGGTGGTCATCGTTATCCTCATTATCGCCGTGCTCGCGGCCCTCATCGTGCCGAGCATAGCCAATGCCCGCGAGCGCAGCAACCAACTCCTTGCCCTGAGTAATCTCAAGCAGATCTCCACCTCCCTGTTTAATTACCAAGAAAGCTGGAAAAGCAGCCCCCGGGCCATCCCCGCCGAGGCCTACACCAATGCCGAAATTGGCCGCAGCTTTGAACTCCTTAGCGCCGATCAGGACTTGCCCTACCAAATCTTCAACAATCTCGGGAGCGAGCGGATGGTGCTGCGGGCTCCCCGCAGTCTGGGCGAGCTCTACCAAAGCGGCGCCGATGCCGGCTGGGGGGGCAGCGTGGCCGGCCATCCATCCTATGGCATCGACTGGTCCGCAGGCAGCAATCCCATCGCTGGGCGCGCCATCCTCGCCGAACACCCTGACAGCTGGAATGCCAGCTCGGTGGCCATCGCCTTTGGCGATCACAGCATTAGCCGCCAGGACCACAGCGACAGCAGCCAGCCGCCCCATCAGCCGGTGGTCCTCAATCCAAAATTTTTAGATGATAATATTTTTAAGGATGCCCTGCCCGCCCAGGCCAGTGGCAATTTCTCCGTCTTTATGGGCGGGCCCCGGCAGCAGGCTTATATACGCTTTTCCCAGCCCTAGGGGCCTAACCGCCTTCGGCCACTGGCAAAGGTCGATAGACGATGGCCAAGAAACGCTCATGGCGGCAATCACTTCGCTCTACTGCCGCTCCGCCCTGGCATGTAGCACCCCCCGACCTTGCCCGTCCGCAAAAGTAGCCCACCCTAGAGGAAACACTGCAACCCGCGTTCCCTTGGAGACCACCATGCCAGACCCCTTTAAAGCCTATGATATCCGCGGCGTCTATCCCGATCAACTCGACGAGGATTTGGCCTACCACATTGGCAATGCCATTGCCCAGGTCCTCAAGCTTGAAGGTAAGCGCTTTGCCGTTGGCCGCGATATGCGGGTTTCCGGGCCAGCCCTCAAACAGGCTTTAATCCGCGGCTTAATCGATGCCGGGGTGATCGTCGTCGACTGCGGCATGCTCTCCACCCCCGCCCTGACCTTCGCCATGCACCATCTCGACACCGCCGGTGGGGCCCAGGTCACCGCCAGCCATAATCCCAGCGAATACGGCGGCGTCAAAATCACCGCCCCCGGCTTTAAGCCGGTTTCCAGCGGCACCGGAATGGAAGAAATTGAAGCCCTATCCCGGGCAAAGACCGTGGTCAAGGCGGCCGGCGGCGGCATGGAAGAGGCGTTGACCCTCGATGCCTACGCCAACTTTTTGGCCCCCTGGCTTAAGCTTTCCCGCCCGCTGACAGTGGTGGTTGACGGCGGCAATGGCATTATCGGCACCATGTTTCAGCACCTCGCCGCCAAACTGCCGGGCCTGACGATTATTCCCCAGTATTTTGACCCCGATGGCCGCTTTCCCTTCCACGACGCCAATCCGCTGAAAAACGAGAATTTGCCCGATCTGCAAAAGCGGGTGGTAGCCACCGGCGCTGACTTTGGCGCCGCCTTCGATGGCGATGGCGACCGCTGCGCCCTGGTCGACGAATTGGGCCAGATCGTCACCTGCGATATGACCACGGCCCTGCTCGCCAAGTACTACCTGGCCAAGGAGAAAGGGCCCATCGCCTACGACCTGCGCTCGAGCCAAGCAGTGCCGGAATTGATTACCGAGCTGGGCGGCACCCCCATCGAAACCCGGGTTGGCCACAGCTTTATTAAGGCGACGCTTAAAGAAACCGGCGCTGCCTTCGCCGGCGAACTCTCAGGACACTACTATTTCCGCGATTTCTATGGCGCCGACTCGGGCCTCCTCGCCTTTATCCTCCTGGCCAATGTGATTAGCGAAGGCAGCAGCCTATCGAGTCTGATTGCGCCGATTAAGCGCTACCACCACTCCGGCGAGCTGAATTTCAAGGTCGCCGATACCGAGGCCGTACTGGCCCGCATCCGCGCCATCCCCGGCGCTGAGATCAGCGAGTTGGACGGTGTCACCGCCCGCTGCGGCGAGTGGTGGTGCAATGTCCGCGCCTCCAATACCGAACCAGTCTGCCGCCTCAATCTGGAAGCCAAAGACGCCAAGCTTATGGAAGCCAAGGTCGCGGAGATCAGTGCGCTGATCAGCAAATAAAGAGGAGAGTCCTCCGGCGACAGCGCAACCCACTCCCGATCCTTCAGTTGGCCCAACTTTCCTTACTCCAACTGAAGGATTTCCCTAATCCAGCCCGCGGCTGGCGCGGAAGTCGGAGTAGGTGCCCTTCCAATCGGTGCATCCTTCATCGCTTAAGATGAGGGCGCGGGTGCTCACCGCATCGACAAAGGCGCGGTCGTGGCTGACGAAAATGAGGGTGCCGGCGTAGTCGGTAAGCGCTTCCTGCAGGGCCTCAATGCTTTCCAGATCCAAGTGGTTAGTGGGCTCGTCGAGGATCAGCACATTGGCTTCCTGCAGCATGAGCATGCTCAGCATGCAGCGCACCCGCTCGCCACCGGAAAGGACATTCACCGGCTTTTTCACTTCATCGCCGCCGAAAAGCATGCGACCCAGCATGGCGCGCATGTGATTAATATCCTGGTTGTCGGTAAACTGACTAATCCATTCAAGGATCGTATGATCACCCTGGAAAAGATGGTCATTATCCTGGGGAAAGTAGCCTTTTTGCACCGTACCACCCCAAGTAATTAGGCCCTTACTTGGCTGTAGTTCTCCCAAAAGTAAACGCAGCAAGGTGGTTTTACCGATACCATTGCGACCAACCACGGCAATCCGATCCGCGCGATCAACGCGGAAGGAAAAATCTTTAAACAGAGGCGCGTCATCGGGGTGGGCAAAGGTGATCTCTTCGGCTTTGACAATATCCTGACCCGAGGGCCGGGCTTGGCGAAAGAGGATGCGCGGCGCCACCCGGGATGAGGGAATTACGCGCTGACCGGACATTTGGTCAATCTGTTTCTGCCGACTAGTGGCTTGCCGCGAACGGGCAGCATTCGATTTAAAGCGTTCAACAAAGGATTTTAGTTTCTCGACCTGCTTCTCAATGCGCGACGCCTCCTTCGAACGCTGGGCGCGGGCCAATTGTTCTGAAGCCGCGTAAACATCCCAATTGCCGATGAAGGTGCGGATGGTGCGGAAATCAACGTCGCAGATGTGGGTGCAGACGCGATTCAAGAAGTGACGATCGTGGCTAACCACGGCAATACAGCCTTCGTAATCGGCCAAAAAGCGCTCTAACCAGGCGATGGTTTCAATGTCGAGATTGTTGGTGGGCTCGTCGAGAAGCAGCACTTCTGGCCGCGAGAAAATCGCCTGCGCCAAGAGCACGCGCACTTTCAGCGCCGAGTCGATATCCGACATGAGACCATCGTGGGTATGGGGCGGCACACCAAGATTGGTGAGTACTTCGGCGGCATTGGATTCCTGGCTATAACCATCCAATTCATCGAAGCGCTCCTGCAATTTAGCCAGGGCAGCGCCATCGGCATCGCTAAAATCTTCCTTGGCGTAATAGGCGTCCATGCGCTGCTGGAGATCCCACACTTCGCTATGACCCTGCAGCACAACGTCTAAAACCCGCTGATCATCAAAGCCGAATTGATTCTGCCGCAGCACCCCCATGCGCGCCCCGGGATCTAAGACGACGATTCCCGTATTCGGCTCGATATCCCCGGCTAATGCCTTGATGAAAGTTGATTTACCGCAGCCATTGGCGCCAATAAAACCGTAAACATTGCCGGCCGTCAGGCGCAGTGAAACATTTTCGTAGAGCGGAACTTCGCCAAAGCTAATGGCGATATCGGTAGCGGTGATCATGGGCATCCTTCCCGGCCAGGGTCATGGGGCAGGGCGCGACACCCTATCGACAAGGGGATTCTGTGAAGGGGCGGCCCAAACCAGGGCCATGGGCAGCAGAAAGCTTTATCCAATCGCCAGCCTATTCCGGTTTCACGTCGTAGGTTTTTGGAGGTCGCTTGCCCTTGCCTTTGCCGATGGCCGGGCCACCGCCCTGGGGCGGCATGCCTGCGGCCATACCACCCATCATCTTTTGTAATTGGGCCATCTGCGCCGGCGTCATTCCCGCACCGGGGCCAGCACCGGGGAATCCACCGCCCATGCCGCCCATGCCGCCCATGCGCTTCATGGCGGTGGCGGTAAACACAAGGAATATCTTCTGCATGAGCCCCGCCAGCAGGGCCTGCACCGGGGGCAATTGCATGAGTAATCCCACTAGGCCGGTGGCCAGTCCGGGAAAAATCAGCAGCACGGCACCAATAAGCCCCGTGGCAGCGCGGCCAATGCGGCCCGTCAGCATGGCCTGGGGGATTTGTTTGCCGCGCCAACGCACCAGCTTAATGCCGATAATCGTCGCCGCCACGGCGAGGATAATCAAGGTGAGATGACCACCGATGGGGTCCGCTGGTCCACCGAGATAGATAATCAGCAGCACTTCACCAACGATAACCGCCAGCACCAGCAGCAAAAAAAGACAGCCCAAGCCCTTCATCATCGTGTCTCCTGGCCCCGTAGAGGTGCTGGGGCACCCTAGCGCAGCCGCCGGGGGAGCAATACCAGAGGCCCCATCTGCGCATGAGGGCTTCACTGGACCTTGCACCCCGGAGAGCGCATTCAGACTACCCCTACTTCCCCCGCCGGTTCGGTCGCCCCTTGGAGCCCCCCATGCGCACCTTTCTCCTGCTCTGCCCCCTGGCCCTACTGCTTGTTCTGCTGAGTGCCTGCGGCAATCGCCACGAATCTACCAGCGGCGATGCCGGCATTGCCCACCTGGCCGACCAGGACTTAAGTAAGCTCAAAGGCGTCGAGCTTGAGCGGGCTCAGGCAAGCATTGGCCGCGAACGCGGCGCCGCCCTCGCCCCGAGTCTGCTACCGCTGCGGGTGTGGGCCCTGGGCGAGCATCACCTGGTCCTCTTGCGCGAAGATAACCGTTTGCAGGTGGAACTCTTGCAAGGGGGCATCCGCTGGCAGCGCATCCTGGAATTGGGCCAGGGTTTTAGTCTAGAAGCGACGGCTCTGGGCTCGCACCGCGAAGTCAACCACCCGGTGCTGGTCATCGACGCTAAGCCGCCCCGCGGCCACAGCGGCGCCGCCGCCACCCGGCTCTATCTTGCCGTCACCGGCAGCGGCGGCTTCTTAGTTCGCGCCGTCGATGGCCAACGGCAGATGGCCAACCAGCTCCTGCACCGCGACCACCCCGATCTGAGCACCGACGCCGGCGACCTCGCCGGCAGCGATAGCGCCGCCCAATTAGCCGCCCTGGTCCACCTCGCCCAACCAGCTCAACGCCAGCAACTGGGCGGCGCCCGTATTACCGGCCTGCTCGAAGGTTTGGCCAGCGGCACCAACCTCTGGTCCGCCGAAGGCGCCGCCCTGGTGCTAACGCTTCGGTAAGCGCCGCCACGGGAGTGGGCCCGCTGGGCCTGGGCCAGAAGACCACTCCCCTGCGCAAACGCAGGAGAGCAATGGCTCAACTGGCCTACGGTTTATCCCCTTCGCGACCATGAGGGCTGATCTTGGTAATTGAGCTTGCCGATCACACAAGCGCCAGGATTATACACGCTTGCGACTTGCACCGCGGTAAAATGTTCTTTTATATTCCGCATGCCCGACTACGAGCCAAGTGAGCAGCCGCGTCAATCAATCACCGCGCGCTACGCGCGCAAGTCAGTGGCGATTATTGAACCTACCACGCGCATCGTTCGCAAACCTAGTGCGGAAGCCAAGGATGTCGGCAGTAGCGCCACTCCGCGGGTCCTGCCACTCAAGCTTACCGAGGCGATTGAAAAGGATCCAGCTTTCCGCATTACCAGTCGTGATGGCCGTTTTTGGATTGACCCGGTGGCGGGTACAGCCCTGCCGATTGACGGCGATGACTTAAGCAACGTTGCCAAAGCGTTTTTCCGTCAGCACCTTGAACTATGGCGCCAACATGGCTCCATGGAATTGCACGAGGTGATCGAACGCCGTTGGCGCCGGGACATTCTTTCCCTATTAGAACACGATAAGCGGCGGATGACCATTTTCTCTCGGCTGCCTGCCAGCGAAGGGCAATGGATCAACCCCTACACCGGTGAAGTTGAACCATCGGTGAGCCGGGATAATGGCCAAGTAACCGCGAATACGGTCAAAGCGATGGCCAAGGTCCTCACCACCTGCCGTCGCGCCGAAACCGGTGAGCTCTTATCCCGCGAGGCCCTGCGCCTGATTAAAATACAGCACGGCTATCAAGATCGCTAAAAAGCAGCCGATGGCCAAACGCCGCCAAGCTGCCGCTGGTCAGCCGACGGATCGCGGGTGGTACCGCTAGGCCTAAAAATCTGTAACCGCAACCTGACAAAATGACGATTGGACAGGCCCTGAGATTTGCCACAATGCACCTGCATCGCTAACCAATTTCCCCGGAGTGAACCCATGATCCAAGACGCCATTGCCAAAGCCCTCAACGACCATGTCAGCGTCGAGACCTCCAGCGCCATCGCCTATCTTTCGATGGCCTCGTGGGCTGAAATCCAGGGCTTAAGCGGCTTTGCCGCCCATTTCAAAACCGAGGCCACTGGTGAACTCAACCACATGCAGCAGTTCATTACCTACCTCAATAACCGGGATTATCAGGCCACCTTCAATGCCATGCCGGCCCCGCGCAGCGAATGGGACAGCGTTGAAGAAGTGGTTGCCCACGCCTATGAGATGGAGATCGAATTGACGACCCAAATCAACAATTTGGTCGCCAAGGCCCGCGAGCATAACGACTATTTCACCGAGGCCTTCCTCAACGGTTTTATCCCGCAGCAAATTACCGATCAGGCCGAAGCCGAAGAATTGCTGAAGCGGGTGCGGATGGCCAAGGATGGTCAAGGCCTGCTGATCATTGATCAGCACCTCGGCGCCAAGGGCTGAAAACCTTCCCTTCACTGCGGTCATAGGGCACCACAATACCGGCCATGAAAGCCCTCCCACGCACCCTCGTTGCCACCCTGCTGACCCTGGGGGCCCTGGCCCCGCTGTCGGCAGCCGACGATGTTCGGCTCACCTTTACCTACGGCCTTGAGGATCTGCGCTTCAAGCCCCCCGGCGCCGATGCTTCTCGGGTTAAGGACGGCTGGGATTCTTCACGCCGCTATGAGGCAGGCATTTGGAGCGTCAATAACGGGGCTGCCTTTGGCCTGAGCGCCCTCCGGCACGAGGCCAACTACAGCAATAGCCAATTCGAACTCGACCTTGAGGGCTGGGGTGGCCGCCTGTATTTTGGCATTGCCTCGCCCCTTTCCACCGCCGTCAGCTTTGATGTGCATGCCTTCTTCGGATATTCGCGCCTTGAGGCCAAGGTGGAACGGGGCCTTCAGCGCTGGTCCGATAGCTCTGCTTTCATCGAATATGGCGCCCTGGGACAGTTTACCACCGTCCTTGGCGCATCCGGGGGCGGGCTCCTACTTGGCGTTGGCGGTGGCTACCTCTTTGGCGATGGCTCATTCAAAATGGACGGCAAGCGCTCTTTAAAGCATCAGGGTTTCGTTCTGACGGGCACGGTGGGCTGGCGATTCTAGGCCGGAAATTATGGTAAGTAGCTGTAGCGCAAATAGTTGCACTACGGGCTCAGAGCTCCTAAGAAAACCCCAAATTAGTCCTCAAGTGCTCTGCCTTGGCACCGATACTAGAAACAATCTCCTTTCTCGCAGCAGTTGGGATTTCCCTCTGTTGTGCTCTACACCAGCCAAGTGGCCCATCGGCAGAAAACGACCATGAAAATCGGCGCATCCCTCAATAGCCTTCCCATCGACCGCAAGCGCGAGTCGGGCCGGGATGTTGAACAAGCTGGAGGCCCATCCGGCCGGCCAGCCGCTGCTGGCATCTCTGCCGGCCAGGTGGAAACCTCCCTTGACCCGGCGGCCCTGCAGAAATTTGTCGATGTACTCAAAAACATGGAACCCCAGGACCTGCATCGGGTCGAAGATCTGCGCCGGCAAATTGCCGATGGCAGCTACGGTGCCGATGCCGATGCGATGATTGATGACCTCATGTCCTTTCTTGACGATGGACGCTTGGAGGCCTAAGCGTGATACCGGCAGGAAAGGTCAGGCGCCCTGACGCCAGTCCCTGCTGGGCCCATGCGCCGCAATCCTGGCGACGGGCTCTTCTTGCCCTCAGTTTTTGTTTTCTCGCCACTGCGCCAGCTCATGGCATGGAGCTGCGCCCGCACGGCGAGCGCAGCGCCGCCCGCTTAGTTGCCGAAGGTAATGAAGCGCTCGTTCAGGGTGCCTTTGAGCGTGCCGCCCAGGCCTATCGCCGGGCCCTGGAAATCGACAGCCGGGATTTCCATGCGATTTATAATCTCGGCCTCACTTGGCAGGCCCAAGGCCAGTGGGAACAGGCTCGCCGCCGCTATGAGCAGGCCCTGCACATTCATCCCAATCATCCTCAGGTCCTCAATAACCTTGGGATTATCGCCTTCGCCCAGGGCGATTATCACGATGCGGCAGCCCGCTTTAGCGCTGCCGCTCAACACTCCACTGGCAATGCCCTGGATACCGCCGATTACTTATTCAATTTGGGCACCGCCCGCGAGGCCCTAGGCCAATTGACCGAGGCCCGGGATGCTTACCGCAGTGCTACCGAACTTGATCCCGAACACTTTAATGCCCTCTACAATCTCGGCTCCCTGTTCATGTCCTCTAGCCTGCGCCATCCCGCCAGCGCCGAGCGCTACCTGCGTCTGGCCCACCGGGTTGCACCGCAGCGCAGCGAACCGCTGCTTAATCTTGCCATATTGATGCACCAGCTGTCACGTATTGAAGAGGCGCGCAGCCTCTTCGATACCGCCGTGCAGGCCGCCCAGGATCGGCAGTCGGCAATGCTGCAACAGGCACTTTGGCGGCGCGCGCTATTCTTCGAGGATCAGCGCCTCTTCGTTGAAATGCGCCGCGACCTCGAAACCCTGCTGCAGCGCAATCCAAATTTCCCCGGGGCCAATGGCCGCTTAGGCCGCCATTTCCGCAACCTCGCCGAATTTGACCGGGCGATCACGCTGCTTGAGCGCGAAGTCTCAGAGGGCAATTTCGACCCTGAGGATCCCGGTGACATTGAGGCGCTTTTCCACCTCGCAATGATCTATGCCCACGAGCGCCCCAATCCGCGCAAGGCGATGGAATTTGCCGCTCGCTTTTATCGTCTGCGCCCGGACAGCCCCCAAGAGCGGGAACTGCGGCGGCGTTTACGGCAGTTGAGCACAGCACCCACAGCGCAGGAGGACTAGACCATGTCCAACTGCAGTTGGCGCGACGACTCTGGGGCAGAGTGTCCCCGGCAGGCCCATGGTGATGGTCAGCTATGTCTATGGCATAATCCACGGGTGGACAAGCGTGCCGCCTATGTGATCCCTTTGTTTGAGCAGGAATTACTGCTGCGCAATAGCCACGCCGCCGGTTTTGAACTCAGCGGGCTGCGCTGGCCCACCGCCGAATTGCCCGGGGTCATCCTGCGCGAGGCGGTCCTTTGCGACGCCATTCTCCACGATGCCGATTTAAGCGGCGCTGACTTGAGCGATGCCGACCTCTCGCGGGCCAATCTCAGCGGCGCCAATCTGCGTGGCGCCAATCTGCGCGGGGCGAATCTGCGCGGCACCCACCTTGGCAGTGCTGATCTGCGCGACGCAGACCTGCGCGAGGCCACCCTCGATGGCACCATACTTATGGGCTGCGATCTTCGCGGTGCCGACCTGCGCGAGGCCCGCCTGGAACACTTCCTCTGGAATCGCTTTACCCGCTTCTCGGGAATAAAAGGCTTTGAACCGCCGCGGATTTCCGGCGACAGTCTCAATGACGTCACGGTGCCCTTTGCCAGTGCCCTGGCAGCGGGACGGCAGTTAGAATGCTCGCCCGAACTATTGTCCAGCCTGGGCCCGCTGGATCCTGATCTGCTACGCTCTCGCAGTTACACCAATCCCATGCGTCAGCGCCAAAGCACCCCCGATGCCGGCAATCCTGCCCTGGAACCGCGCCGGGCAGAGGCTTCTGGTTCGTCCCATCTGGCCATGCCAACGCCAACCCCGCGGCCAGCCACGGCCTTGCCAGCACCGCGGCGTCGCCAGCCCCGCTTACTTTTGGCCTTACTTACCCTGCTCAGTCTATGGGCGGTGGGGGTTACCGTGTGGGCCACCTGGAGCGCCCTGCAGCAGCCGCAGATCATCACCGGCATGCCCTCACCGGTAGAGCCTGCGCCGGAAATACGTCCGCCGTCCATCATTGACGACGGACGTTATCTTGAAGAAATCCAGCGTCGCGAAGAGCGCATCAATGACTTGCGTAATCATCTCGCCGCCCTCACCCAGCAATTGGAGGAGCGAGAACTACGCCGGCAGCAAACCCAAGCTGAAATGCGGCGCCTCCGCGATGCCGCCGATGAAAATGTCAGCCTGCACGAGCAACTCGCCGAACAGCGCCGTGAAATGCGGCGGCTGGGAGAACACAACCGCCAGTTAGAGGATACCGCTCGTATTTTGGCCGTGGGTAATGAGGGCCTGGTTCGCGATAATGATACCCTAAGGGCGCAGGTAGAACAGCGCTTTGGGGAGTTAGAAGAAGTTTCCAGATTCGCCATGGAGCGCGATCGGGCAGTCGCCCAGGTGGAGGAACTGGAAGCACAACTTGCCCAGCGTAGCCAAGAACGCGATCGTCTGCGCGAAGAGCTGCAACGCTCGCAGTCTAATCTTGAACGCTTCCTGACGCGCCTGGAGGGCAGCCCCCTGGAAAGCCTCCTCAGTGGTGATGCCGATCGCTCGCCCATGCTGGCCATCGTTCCTGGCCGCGCGCTTACCTTCAGCGGCGACGACCTCCTGCTTACCCTGCGCGTCGAAGAAGGTTCGCAGCCGGGAAGGATACGGGTTCAAGCGGTCATGCAGCGTTCGGGCAATCGCAGCCTGCCAGATCTTAGCCTGGTGCTTTACGGCGAGCAGGGTCAAGCCCTGCGGCGGATGAATTTCAGCTTTCCTGCCGCCATCCCTGGCTCGCCCTTTGTGACCACCATCACCGAAGTCGACAGCCCCAGCTTTCCCACCAATGTCCGGGTGAGCGCCGCCCAAAACATGGATAATCATCTCATCAGCAATCGCTAAGCGCAATTCCTTCCCCAGGATTTTTTCTTAACCTATGGGATTACAGTAACTTACCCCTGGTGGCGCGGCAATGGCGGCCTCAATCAGGCGGGCTACTGCCGGTTGATCACGGGCAATAAAGTGCCCATCGGCATCCACTACCACCACCCGGTGATTTTCCCCGCCGCGGCCGGTGAACCAGCCATGATAATGGTGATGGAGCGCCTGGAGATAGCTGAGATCAATCGCCCCTTCCATGTCTCGGCCGCGTTCGCGGATGCGCGAGATCAGGGTTTGCGCATCGGCGCTGAGATAAATCACCACCTGCGGCTGAAAGGCGCACTGCACCGCCAATTGGGTAAAAATATCCCGATAGAGGTCATACTCATCGGGTTCACAATTGACCTGGGCGAAGAGCAATTCCTTATCAATGGTGTGGTCGGCAACCACCGGCAGATGATCCGGCGGGCTCTGACGAAACTGCCGCAGCCGTTCTACGAGAAAGCGCAATTGACAAGCCAGGCCCCAGCGCTGGCGCTGGGCGTAAAAGCGCTCGAGAAAGGGATTGGGAAGATCGTCCTCCCAATAACCATGGGCGCCAAGTTGCTGGGCAATGGCCCGGGCAAGGCTCGTTTTTCCAACTCCAATAACGCCCTCCACGGCAATGCTGCGAATCTTTGCTGCGTTCATTGAGACTCCTTAAGGGCTTTCGCCAGCTCGGCCACGGTGCGGCCGCACAGGGGATGTCGCCAGTCGCCGGCGATTTGGGCTGCTGGCTCAAGGACAAAGGCGCGCTCGCTGAGACGGGGATGGGGCAGTTCAAGAAAGGCATTTTTGAGCACTTTACCATCCCCGGCTAAAATGAGATCGAGATCGATGGTGCGCGGCCCATCAGCCTGAGTACGAACCCGACCAAGCCGGTGTTCGATGGCGAGGAGATGCCACAGCAGGTGATGGGGACCATAAGCACTTTCCAAGAGCCAAGCCGAATTGAGAAAGGGCGGATTCAGGCGAGGCCCGCCTACCGCCGGATAGGGAAAAAGATGCGCCTGTCGGCGCAGCTGCAGCTCTGCCGGCAGGGCCTGGGCGGCGCGACGTAGGTACTCAGCGCGATCGCCTACATTTGATCCAATCGCAATCAGGTATTCCATCTTCTCCCCTAGGGCGATTTCCACATCGGCATGCCGCGCTCTTGGCAACGCTCGTGCAACCACTGCCACACCGCCTTATCGCTGGCCAAGAGTTTGAGCATTTGGCTGCCTGAACAATCTAGGCTAGCGGCGGCCGTGGGCAGATGCCACGCCGAGGCTTCAAGGGCATCGATGCAGCAGGCCACCAGCAGTGGAAACTGGGCATGCCCGGGGTTAATCCGCAGGCGCCCAGCTGCAGGGCGAAAGGGCGTAAGCCAAGCGCGATCAGAGAAACCCCGTTGGCTGAGGGCTAGGCGCAGGCGCAAGCGCTGCAAGGCCTGCCGCTGATTGCGCAGGCCATCACGAGATTCCCCGGCCTCGGCTTGCAGTCCTGTGCCGCGATGACGCAGCACCACCCGCGAGCGGGTACGGTTAGCATGCTGACCGCCCGGCCCACCGCCGGTGGACCGCTGAAGTTCGCAGCGCTCAAGAAGCTTGCGGTCATCAAGGGCATAGTCAGGCAGCGCTGGATCAGCCATTAGCCATCACGGTGCCGCCGCAGGGCGGGTGGCACCTCTTGCTTAGGAAGGCTGCGCACAGACCACTCTCGCCCCTGGAGATAGGCCCGTTCACCGAGGCGAGCAACGGCGCGCAGGCGCTCGACATCGGGCCAACCGGCAGCATCCACCACCGTTGACTGGAGATGGAGCAAAAGGATTTCGCAAAAAACCACTGTCGTCGCCGGCTCACCAATGGGTAATTCTTGGCTCAATCGACATTCCATCGCGACTGCGGCATCGCGCAGGCGCGGCACCGACACCCGCTCGCTGGGACAGGTTGCCAGCTGCAATTGCTCAACCTCGCTGCAGTCGGCGGCATATTCCCCTCCGGACTGGTGACAGGCCTCCAGGTGCTCATCGTTAACCAAGTGGATAACCGCTTCACCGCGGACGCGGAGATTGGCTAAAGTGTCCTTGGGCGGCTGTCGTGGACCGATGGCAATCATCACCGTCATTGGTGAAGATGTAATGCCATTAAAAAAACTAAATGGGGCGCAATTTATTAACCCCCCTGCATTAGCGGTAGTTACCCAGGCGATCGGCCGCGGAATCACCGTACCGATGAGCAAGCGATAGCGTTCTACCGGACTGAGTGTTGAAGGGTCAATGCTCCGCCAATCAGGGCTCACCGGCAGCCCCCCCCTCGGCCGCAGTATCCTCGCGCCAAACCACCACCAGCACCCGCATAAAGGGGGGGCCTTGGCTTTGCGGCTCCTCAATGAGCAGCCGCGTGCCGTCGGCATTCCACTGTGGGCGGCGGCCACGGCGGCTCAGCCGGACATCGTGAGCCGCATCATAGGTGACCAAACGGATACCGTCTTCGGCATCGGCGACGGCGGCCAGGGCAAAGCGCGGATGGGCTGCGGCCTGATGGGCGCCATTGGCCAAGAGGCGCGGCACGGCGCCGGGCTTATCCAGAATCATTACGCTCGGAAGCGAACTCTCGCCCTCACCGCGCAGGGTTGCCAAGAGGCGACCATCTGGGGTCCAACGCCCATCAAAGGCCTGGCGGATACTATCCACCACCCCTGGGCGCCAGCGCACCACCAGCTCCGGCTCAGGGCGTCCGGTCCAATAATCGCGTTCGGGGTAGGGCGTCACCTGGTAACTCATCCCCGGGCCATGGGGCTGGGCAGTAGGGCGAAAACCCTTGCCAAAGTAGCTTTCTTTTAATTCCGAATTCCGGCTACGGGTGAGAAGAATGAGATCCTCCCCCCATTGCGCCAATAGCCGGCTATCGTCCCAGGGCTGTGGGTGGTAACCCTTATCAAGTAAATCGCTGAGGCCGGTAAAACCATCCAGGCCCACCTCCGCCAGCACCAAACCTCCGGAGGGCATAATAAATTGCCGTGTCTGCTGGCGCCAAGCAGGCCCAAAGACGACCTGATTCGGGCCCCACCACTGCGGATCCCAGGGTTCTTGGCCGCCTCGCAGGGTAATATAACGCTCACCCCCTGCGCCTTCGCGCAATAGGCCCAGGCCGACATCAGAGCGCACCACAATAAGGTTTTCCCGGGGATGCCATTGTGGCTGCGGCCTCTCGGCACGGGCTCGCCAGCCGTAGGAACGGGCAACCGCAGCATTTCGCGGATCGCGCTCCTCAAGCGCCGGATTGGCGCTCGAACGCTGGCATCCTTGGCTCAGGCCGGAAAACATCAAAATCCCGAAGAACCCAACAACCAAACCCAGACGATGCCTCATATGCGTTCCCCCCCCTTGCCGCGCATCACCGTGGGCATGCCGCTGGCCACGCAAGCTAGGCGCAGCCCGTAAGCCCCCTACTGTGCCACATCGGCGGCAGCTCCATCGGGCCGCGGAACCAAGCGCAGATTATCCCAGGCGCCGATCTCGAGTAACCAGTCCTGATCAAAGGGGATAATCCACACCGCTTGCCGCCAACGGCGCTGATCCGCTAAAGCATACCAGCGACCCAGGCCATCGAGGCCCTCTATCAAGGCGCCTTCTTCGGCGGTATCGGCGGCGCCTAGCAACTGCCGCACCGTTTCGATATCAATAAACCCCCGTTCAAACAATAGGGAGGGGCGATGGGGCAATTCCCCCTCTTCGCCGCGATGGCGCTCGATCGCCAGGGCCAATTCACGATACAGCGCATGTCGCTGCGGCTCGGCAGCGAGAAGTCGCCGACTCAGTTCCTCGAGCCGACGCTCACGACGCTCAAAGACCCGACGCTGCATCTCTGTGGTCACCTGCAGCCCTAAGCCGGCCGCTGCCACTGCCAAAAGCGGCAGGCCTTCTTCCTGCAATCGAACTCCCCGCTCATCGGCATCCACCCGCAGGAGATAATCTGGTGGCAGATGGTTGAGCATGCGCTCTAAACTGGGCAGCAGGCGACTGTCGAGGTAAACATCTGGACCCATACGCAAGATCTCTAGGGCGGCAAGCTCTGGCCCCTGACTGCGCTCCATCGGCTGCAATAGGGCGGCCGCCTCTGCCTCTTGCAAAGGGCCACGCAAGGGCAGCCAAGCCTGCTGAATATACCAGCCCTGGGCGTCGCGAAAGACCAGGGCCGGACGGGAGAGTTGGGCATGGGGGCCGGGAAGATACCAGCTCCAGGCAGTGGCGAAAAAGTCTGAGGCCGCAAGGCTGGGTGGAGACCAGTGGCGAAGCCGCTGCTGCAGATCCGCCGGCAGCCGCTGCCACCAATCGACCTCGGTTGCAGCCGCCCCACGGGGCAACTGTTCTACCAATTCCCGCGCCGCCACCTCACGGGTAAAGCCCAGAGCCTGATCCAAGCCCTGCCACCAGCGCCAAGTCTGGGCCATGACCGAGGGCCACCAGGCGGCGCTGTGCACTCGCAGCGCCGCCAAGAGGGGCGCTGTGGGCGCTTCAGGTGTCGCCGCTTGGTAGCGCTGCCAAGCGCCTGCACCAATGGCCAGACTGAGGGCCGACTGATCGAGACGCAGCTGCCAAGCATCCTCGGCCGAACGCCACTGCCATATACCTTCCGCCGTCGGAAGATGATCGGCATCGATATCACCGAGCAGGGAAAACAGGCGCGAGAGGGCTGCTGCCAAGGGTGCATGCCCGTCATCGGCAGGGCGCAGGGGAAGCAGTAAGACCAACTGCGGGTGGTCGCGCGATGGGCTTGGCGCCCAGGCCTCGGCCAAGAGCAGCGGCGATAAGCGCAGGAGGCTGTCGACCACTTGCTCGCCTGCGAGCTCAGGCCAGGAAGCGATCAGCCATGTCCACCATACCCCCTCCAGGTTCTCAATCCCTTCAAAAAGCATGGGAAGACTGCTCCAAGGCATCGGCAGCAGCAGCGAAGCATGGCTATCTTGGCGACGCCAGCGATGCCAATCATCGACGCTTGGCTCCGTCCATTGTTTGAAGCGGAGACGAAATTCACTGCGCCAAGCTTCATCCACAGCAGGCGCCAGCAGCCCCCCGGAAAGGCTGAGGGGTTCACCTAAGGCCTGCATCAGCCGCGCAAACTGCCGCCAGATAAAGCCCATATCCTGACTCAGTGGCCACCAATGGCGAAACTCCAGGTGCAACTGCGCAAGTTCATCCGCTGCCGGCCCAGCCCAAGCATCGCCGAGCAACTGGGGATGGCCAAGGCGCACATAGCGCCCGCCCTCGGTGGCAGACCAGGTGAGGCCGGAAGCCGCAAGCAAGGCGCTCTCCGGCTGCGTCTGTAGCCAATCGAGCAAAGCCGTCAGCTGATCCGCCGGCCCCAGATCGACGCGCAATTCGGGGGCCCCTAAGGGCTGGGGAAAGGCCCGCGGGTCCACCGCTGCAATCTGACGGGGACTGTGCAGCTGCCAGTGGAGGCGCAGCTGGCGCGTCGAGGCAATCATTTCAGCCAGTGGGGGAAGGCGATTATCGCGCGCTGCCAAGAGCTGCATCGCCTCCATAAACCAACGCTTGGCCTGGGGCCCATCACCCTCGCGCCAGGCCGCCAGTTCCGCCCGTGATTCAACCAGTGCGTGCAGGCGCCCCAGATCAAGGGAGAGGACGAAATCCGGGCCGGTGGGAGTGGTCTCAGCGGCAGCGAGATCCCAGCCACCACTCAGCAGCAGAACCAGCACGACGGCAGACCAGCTGCGCCAGCGGCAGCGGACCGCTGGAGTTGAGGAAGGCCGAAAGGGGGCAGCAATGGTGAGCATGGAATCTACTGGTGACATGGGATGTGCCGGGTGAAGAGCGAACAGGGGGCCGAGAGGGTTTCCCGGGCACGCTTGTCGCATCTTAGACGATGCGGCGCTTTGCGCTCGGCAAGATTAGCGCTCGGCAAGGAAGGCCGAAAGATCATCCAATTCCTGCTGCATAAGATTGCCAATGAGCTGCTGGGGGGCATCGGGGCGGCAGTGCACCGGCATTCCAACGGCAAGAAAGACCGTGGCCCAGGGAAGGGGAACCATGGTGTTTTCTCGCCGGCCTTGGATTTGCACACTCGGCTGGGCCTGTACCGCTACGGGAAAACAACGCGCCCCACTGGCGCAGGCGGCTGCAACAAAGGCGAAATCATCGTCCCAACTATAAGACCAGGCACCAGCCGCGGTAACCTGGGATTGACAGTGTTGCTGCAAGCGCGCGGCGTAGCGGGCCCTCCGACGCCGCGAGCAGAGGTGGTAGGCGAATTGCAGGCGCAAATGGCGCAATGCCAAGCCCCACCAATGGCGATTGCGCAGACGAGCCGCCGGCGTCATTTCTGGATGCAGCATCATCCACCAGACCAGGGCCTGATGCTGATCACGGGGGCAGCAGGCAATCATGGCGTGCTCGTCATCGGCAGCATTGAGGACGCCGTCATAGCCGCGCACCACACGGACCTGCCAGGTCCAAGCGCAGAGCACCCGATAGATATCGGCAAGGGGCGGCACAAAAACCACCAAGGCACGGCGGATGATGGGCAGGCAAAAGAGGATAAAGGCCCATATCGCCAGGCCCACTTTGAACAATTTTGCTGCCAGCCAGTACAGCCCCTGAAGGGCCCAATCGCGCAAATCGAGGATGAAATCCACAGACCCATCCCACCAGCGCTGATACCAGGCAGGGCCCTCATCGACAAAGGCGGCTTCATCGTCTATGTCATTTTCGAGAAGCACTGCAGCCAAATCCTCAGCCGCTCTGACTGGCGCCGCTGGCGCAGCAGAACCCTGGCGGCGGCCAGCGGCGGCCGGGCGGGCTGGAGCCTGGGTTGGCGGACGAGTTGGGCGACGCGGAGCAGGCCGCGGAGGAGGCGGACGGTGCAGAATCCGCCGCTGCCGGCGGCGCACTCGCCGGGCCGAGGCCGCGCTACGGCCGCCATGCACCGGGCGCTTTTGCGCGCAAAGGGCATGTACCAGAGACTGCAATTCGCGGGGGTCGTCAAAGCGCTGATCCATCGCCTTAGACATCAGACGGGCCGCAAGATCTGACCACGCGCGATCACACTCTACGCTATCGCAGGCCAGGGGCACCGGCGCCTGCAAGTGCAATTTCAAAAGCCCCTTTGCGCTATCGGCATCATAGGGAACGAAGCCGGTAAGCATGCGGAAGATGAGACAGCCAAAGGCGTATTGATCGCTGCGATGGTCAACCCGTCCACCGCGCACCTGCTCGGGGGCGAGATAGGCGGGAGTGCCCACCACGAAGCCGCCAAGATCGGTGCCGCTGCGCACCGCCAAACCAAAATCAGCCAGCTTTACTCGGCCATCGTGGGCCAACATAACATTACCCGGCTTAAGATCGCGATGGGTGAAGCCATTGGTCGCAGCATAGGTTAACGCATCAACAATGCCGCTGACTATGCGGCGAAAATCAGCATCGCTGGGGCGGCCTTGACGTTCAAGGTACTCCTGCAGTTCTTCACCATCCACATATTCCATGACCAAGTAATGGACGGTAGCGCCGTCCAAGGTGGTTTGGCCAACGTCATGGATGCCAATAATGCCGGGATGGGAGAGGGCGGCAGCTGCCCGCGCTTCGGCCAGTAGCTGCCCCTCGTTGGCCCGCTGCTTATTGTCTCCCGCGGTGAAGACTTTGATTGCCACCAGACGGTCGAGGCGGATCTGGCGGGCAAGATAGACCTGGCCCATGGTCCCGGACCCGAGGTGACCGAGAATGCGCAAGCCATCGAATTCAGTGCCATGGGGGAGTAACTGGGCCACATGCACATACTCCCCACTGTCAACGCCAACTCAAGGGCCGGCAGCGCTTGGGAAATAGACGATGCCATAGTGCCCCGCCCAGGGCGAGTTGGCGAGTCCGGGCCGATGACGAGAACGCCTGTACTGGAATAAATGACGTCGCTCGCTGTTCGCTCTAGCGATGCCTCGTCCACCGATGACTGGCGTTTCTCAGGAGGCAGCTGTGCGATATGACGCGCTGAAAGCCACGGGCTAGCTGATACGGCCGTCGCGGAAGGAGACCATCCAAGCGAAGAGGGCGTCACCCGGGCAGATCGTTGGCGACCATTCCCGGTGACCGCGCAGTGCCGAACGGGCTAAATTGTAATGCCGTAGCTGTTCGCTCAACAAGCGCCGCGCGGGCTCCAACTGCAGGGAATCGGGCAAACGCCGCTCAAAATTTCCAATCAGTGAAATGCCCAAATTATTCCGGTTGTTAGCCCCCCCGGAATGGGCCCCCTGACGATCAACCCGGCGCCCCTCATAGATCCGGCCATCGCGACCGACGAGATAGTGGTAGCCGATATCTGCCCAGCCTAAACGCCGGTGATATCGGCAGATATTCTGCACCACCACTTCATCGGAGAGGCCCCGCATGCCGGGATACTCATCGGTGTGATGGAGGGTAACAAATCGCACCGGGCCCATCAGATCCCAGTTGCTGCCGGGTTCTGGCGCGCCCCATTGCTGCCGGGAAACCATGCCATGGGGCCTCTCATCGCGAACAAACGGGGACTGTTCCTGAACCGCCGGACGCAGCGGCTGACGATGAGCCCCGGGCGGTAAATGTAATTCCTGCCCAGGTGCCAAATGACGCTGACGCAACCGATTATACTGAATCAAATCGGCAACGCCAATGCCATACAATGCTGCAATTGAGCTGAGGGACTCCCCCGCTTCTACGCGATGGATGGCACCGCGCACTGCAGGGCTGCGAGCGCAGCCAACGCTAAGAAGGCCGGCAGCACCTGCCAAGCCACCAATTACCAGCTCACGGCGGCTTAGGCTGCCAGACGGCTTCGCTGTGGATTCGGGCCGATCAGTCACATGTCCCTCACTCAACCAACATTGGGCTAAGGCTATACTGCCAAATATTGGCAGCGGGGCAATGGCGAGCCTCGGGCTGGATAATTCGGCAGGCGATAGCCCGACCGTTATTCAGCCAATAAGGCTGTGGTAATCGTCTGTGCAAGGTGGCGCATGAGGCCCAAGTAGCTGCCTGTTGGGCCAGCGGCCGGGCCGAGGTTATCCGCGCTCAACGCCGGGCCAACCCACACCCCAGCCTCCCGGGCGACGGTTTGCAAGAGACGGTTAGGCACCGTGGTTTCGGGGAAGATGACCGGCACCTGGGCTTCTCGGATTGCCGCCACCAATTGGGCAATCTGCCGCGGCGGGGGATCGGCGACATCGCTGTGATGGGTGCCTAACACCGTTCCCACTACGGTGAAGCCATAGGCCTCGGCAAAATATCCAAGGCTGTCATGGGTGGTTACGAGGCGACGGCGGGCTTCTGGAATGGTTTGTACGAGCGCCTCTATTTCCGCATGCAGATCCGCCAGTTGGAGATCATAAGCCGCCCAGTTGGCCTGATACACCGAGGCGCCAGCGGGATCCGCCGCAATCAGGGCATCGCGCACCACGAGTACGGCCGCCCGCGCCTTTACCACGCTGGTCCAAATGTGGGGATCAACATCGTGATGATGGTGATGATGGTCGTGGGAGTGAGCGTGAGCGTGGTCGTGGCCGTGCTTCTTCTCATCGCCGTGAGCGTGGTCATGGCCGTGGCCGTGCTTCTTCTCATCACCGTGAGCGTGGTCGTGGCCATGATCACCTTCGGCCTTGATCCCAATAGCTGGGGCCAGGGCAATAAAACCCGTCGGCTTACGGCCGCTCAGGGCCTCAATGCCGGGCTCCATGCTGGCACCGATGAGGAAAACGAGTTTTGCCGCCTCAAATTGAGCCACTTGACGGGGGCTGGGCTCGAAACTGTGGGGATCAGCCCCCCGGGGAACCAGGGTTTGCACCTGCACCCGATCACCGCCCACCTGTTGCACCCAATCGGCGACAATGCCAAAGGATGCCACCACCGGCAGCGGCTTTGACTCTTCGCTGTGCAGGGGACCGGATGCCGCCAAAACCGTGGCGGCAATGAGGACAGAGGCGGCCCGAGAGAAGGCGGCAATCGTATTCATGGGAGACTCCAAGGGGCAAAAATAAGGGGGCTACAGCGGCAGCACCGGAATACCAACCACCGCACCCGAATGGTCAGTGGCCGCAGCCTAAATCAGTCCGGCTAATTGCAACTGTATTGCAATGGGACAGGGGCAACCGGTACCGGAGAACCCATGGACAAGCAGCCCTTACTCTCCCCGGGGAAACAGAACCGGCGACTCTCCAGCCGCGCCGGACTTTGCTGCCGGAATGCCCAACACGGTTGTGTCTTGCCAGAGGCCTGCGATGACCACCATTTGACCCGTGCCTACCCTCAAGCCCGGACAAACTCTTGGTGGTTATGAAATCATCAGCTTCCACGGACGTGGTGGCATGGGTGAGATCTTTCGCGCCCGTCAACTCTCCATCGGTCGTGAGGTGGCGCTCAAAATTCTGAATCCAGAACTGGCCCGGCGAGATCCCCAATTTGCCACCAAGTTTGTTGATGAAGCGCGGGCTGCGGGGCGCCTCAATCACCCCAATATCGTGGCCGTCCACGATGTCGGGCGGATTAAGTCAGCCACCAGCGACGAGTACCTCCACTATTTTAGCATGGAGTTCGTCGATGGTGAGAACCTGCGTGAAGTGATCGATCGCGAAGGCACCTGCCCGCAGCCATTAGTCGAAAAAGTTATGCTGGGTATGGCAGACGCTCTGGTTTATGCCGAAGCGATGAATATGCTGCATCGCGATATCAAACCGGAAAATATTATGGTGACCGGCGACGGCCGGATCAAATTGGCCGACTTCGGACTTGCCCAAGAAATGGACAGCGAGGGCACCCAGGCCGATCGCGATGAAAAAGGACGGGTGCGGGTCATGGGCACCCCGCGTTACATGAGCCCAGAGCAGGCCCGCGGGCGGCCCCTCGACGCCCGCTCTGATCAGTATTCCCTTGGCGCCACCCTTTACCACCTACTCACCGGAACCCCACCCTATCGCCGCGAAAGTGGCCGGGCGACGATGAAGGCCCATGTCTCCGACCCAGTACCCGATCCCGGTGAATTGGTGCGGGTCTCGCCGGCTTGGCGCAGCCTGTGTATGCGCCTAATGGCCAAATCACCGGAGGAGCGCTTCGCCACCGCCGCCGAATTAAAGCAAGCGGTAGAACAGGCCATAAGCGGCCGCCCTCTGCGGGCACAGAACCTGCGTTCTCGCCGACAAGAACCTCCCACCGAAAGCCCCAGCAAAGGGCCGGGACGGGCCCTTATCCTGGTCGCCGGGGCCATGGTAGTCTTTGCTGCCGGGGCTTTTTTCTTTGCGGGTGGTGATGCGTTTGATCTCATCTCCGAGCAAAACTCCTCTGAAGAAGATGGGGGTGAAACCAGCGATCACGCCCTGGCTCAGCAACGGGCCGAAGATATTATCTCCAGTCTTCCAGCCGATCTTGACGTGGCCATTGCCCACCTGAATGCCGCTCTCGCTAATCCTTATTTCCAATCCGCACCCAGCGCCCAGGCCATGCTCGCCAACCACCTTGCTGAACTGCGCATGCAGCGCCAAGAGCGCGATCAAGCCCTGCAGGAGCAACGGCAGCAACTCCGTCAACGCCTCTTGGAGGCCCAGGCCCAAGCCCAGGCCCACCGCTTTCAGGATGCCCGAGGAATATTGGCCTCTTTTAGGCAAGAAGATAGACAAATGGTGGACAAGGATTTTACGCAAACTCGGGAAAGCATTCAGGGACTTTTAGTGGCCCGTTATGAGTATTTTGCCGAACGCATGGACGCCATCTCCGACGCGGATGCCGGGGCCGTCCTGCTGGCTGAGGCCGGTGCAGAAGGCCTGCCCACCAGTTTCTTGAGTCGGCTTGAAAATGCCCGCGACGAGCGCGTCAGGGCCCTTGAGGAGGCGATCACCGCCCGCCAGGCCGAAGCCCAGCGCATGGTCGAACAGCGCCTCGACACGATGTTTGAAGTCCTGGGCCGCTTGCGCGGAGACGGCGCCGAGCGCATCCCACAATTCGACCGCTTTACCCGTCTCGCCAGCGACTACAGAAATCGCTTTTCTGAACCCGATCTGCAAGAGCTTTGCGCCAGTTTGGTGCGCATAGCGCAACTCGCCCAGGCCCTGCACGGCCGTGTGGATGGCTTTTTGCGGGTCCAACAGCCAGTCATTACCCTCAACTTTGGTACCGGCCCCACTCAGGCCCGCGTCGAAGGTTTGGAAGGGGCCACGGTATCGCTGCTGTTCAGCCGCAGCGGGGCGCGCACCCGTCGCAGCCTGGCCGATCCCGAAATCGATCACGCCCACTTGGCGAAGCTGGCGCAAGAACATTTGAGCCTCAGCCAAGATCACCTCGCCGCCTACCTCTGGATGTGGGGCCTGGAAAACTCCCCCAACTTTAGCGATGGGGCTCTCAGCCTGGCCGCCCAGCGCTTTTCCGGGCACGCGGGTAACGAAAGCCTCAACGAATCGCCCACCAGCGGCGACGAAATCCAAACCGCAGCTGCCGGCGATGGCTCGCCAACCCTGCC
>REDX01000284.1 GCA_007695355.1 Planctomycetota bacterium | reverse complement strand
GGACGCCCTTTCGTTGATGTTGTAGGTCGTGTGATGACAACCTTTTACATCAATTCAAGGCGCCCGCCACCTTTCTTTTGGTGAGGGATGCGGGCTAGGCAGCGATGGGCAAGAGGCTATCGAGGCCGTGGGCTTGGTAACGGGCCAGGCTTGCCGGCGATGGGTTGACCACTTGAAACTCCAGCCCCTGAATTTGGCAGAAGCGATAGAGGGTAATCAGCCAGCCAATGGCCGGCGTAGTGGAAATGTCGACGCGGCGGCAATCGCAGGTCACCGAGCGTAGGCCGGGCAGACCATCGAGATAGCGGCGCACCCGCAGCACATCCTGCCAATCCACATCCGGCAGCAGCTGCAGGCTGCAACCACCAGCATCCAGGTGGGCCAGCCATTGCTGGCGGCGTTTCATAATCGCGGTGGGGCAGGTGGCGGCATCACGCATCGTTGGGCTCCCTATCACTGCGTTAACCCACGGAGGGGAAAGGATTGCAGCTGATTCAACGGACAGCAGTGGTAACGCTTGAAGCGTGCCAATGGAAAATCCCTGATTTCCTCAGTAAAAGCGCTAAGACACCGAGGCCATCCGTTGCATTTATCAACACTGTAACTGTCCTCATTTGCATCATGCCAGTGGGGATGCCTACCTGCCATAGCCCTCCAAGCACAGCGTCGATGGCAAAAATGGGCTCCCTACGTCGCTACGGATGGCAACTGGATGGATGAGGAGCCTTTATCTTCGCGCCTTATCTTCGCGTCTGCCCCCCTTTTCAAAATGGGCTTGGGCTGCCGGAGTACAATCAACCAAATCGTTCAAACCGTTCGCAAAGCCTCGCGTACTAATCCCTGTACTCTGAAAGTCGAGGTCTCATGAAGCATTTTCTCAGCCCGCGAGAATTATCGGCCCTCCTTGGGGTAAGCGAAAGTAGCATAAAACGCTGGACCGATGATGGTTTAATTAGCAGCTCCCGCACCGCTGGCGGACATCGCCGCATCGCGGTTACCGATGCCCTGCAATTTGTTCGCAGCCAAGGACTGGAAATGGCGCAGACCGAATTGCTTGGCCTGCCTGCGCTGCGCGGCGAGCACCGCCACCTAGAGGCCGCCATTAAGGAATCCCTGCTCAGCGGCGACCGGCCAACCCTCGAGCGTCTTTTGGTTGACCAATACGCCTCTGGCGCCTCGATCGCCGCACTGTGCGATGGTCCTCTGCGCCAAAGTTTCCAAGACATCGGTGACCTCTGGCAGCATCAGGACGATGGTATTTTCATCGAGCATCGGGCCGTTGATTGCTGCCTCCAGGCCCTCACCACCCTGCGCGGTGTCCTGCCCTCACCACCATCCGAGGCACCCCAGGCAGTGGGCGGAGCACCAAGCAATGATCCCTACCTTCTCCCCTCCATCATCGCCTCCTTAGTTTTGCTTGCCGAAGGGTGGCGCACCGTCAATCTCGGCCCTAACACCCCTTGGCAAACCTTGATAACCGCTGCTCAACACCTCCATCCCACCCTCATTTGGGTAACCGTTAGCGCACCGGTGGCAGCGGATATCGCTGCTGGCTGGAAGGACTGTCATACGGCCCTTTCTAGCCATGGGGTGCGCTGCGCCGTCGGTGGCCGCCACGCCGAAGACATCCTAGGCCATCACCACGAAAACTGTCTCAGGCCACAAACCATGGTGGAACTGGTGGCCCAGGCGCAAAAGATCCGCGATCAATCTCTTGAGAGAGTGGAGTCGCAGGCGTGAAATATCTTCTCGACTGCCTCAATACTGATGCCAATAAGGGGTGGCTCGCCCTGCGCCCATGGAGCCACCTCCGCCTGCTGCCCTTCGTTCTTATTCATGTCGGCGCGATTGCGGCATTTTTTGTTGGCGTATCTGCGATTGCCATCGCCGTAGCCATCGGCTTGTACTTCTTGCGAATGTTTGCGATTACCGCCTTCTATCATCGCTATTTTAGTCATCGCGGCTTTAAAACTTCACGATTGGTGCAATTCCTTGGCGCCCTCCTAGGCAACACGGCAGCCCAGCGCGGCCCCCTCTGGTGGGCGGCTCACCACCGTGAACATCATCGCCACTCCGATACCGAAGACGACACCCACTCCCCCATCACCGGTAGCCTATGGCACAGCCACGTCGGCTGGATTGCCGATCCCGCCAACTACCATACCCAGCACCGTTGGGTGCAGGACTGGCAGCGCTATCCTGAATTGGTGTGGCTCAATCGCTTTGACAGCCTCGCCCCCCTTCTCCTCGCCATCGCCTGTTTCGCCACCGGAGTTGCCCTCGAAGCCTGGCTTCCACACTGGGGAACCAACGGCCTGCAAATGTTTCTCTGGGGCTTTTGCTTAAGCACGGTGGCGGTTTATCACGCAACCTTTGCCATCAATTCCCTGGCCCACCGCTGGGGGAAACGCCGTTTCAGCACCTCTGACCATAGCCGCAACAATGCTCTCCTTGCCCTCCTAACCCTGGGCGAAGGTTGGCACAATAACCACCACCGCCATGCCTCCTCAGCCCGCCAAGGCTTCTATTGGTGGGAAATCGATTGTTCCTGGTTAGTCTTACGGGCGATGGCAGCAGTTGGACTGGTTTGGGACCTCAAAGGTGTTCCACAACGTATTCTTGATGAAGGACGTGGCCTGGTGGCGAAAGCGGAGGGTGAATGAAACGGATTGCCGTCATCGGTACTGGGATTAGCGGCATGGCGATAGCCCGGCTCTTGCACCGTCAGCATGACATCACCGTCTTTGAAGCCGCGAGTCGGCCTGGCGGCCATACCCATACGGTGGAAGTTCATCAGGATCAGCCGCAGGGGCATCAAAGCTGGCCCGTGGATACCGGATTCATTGTTTTTAACCATCGCACTTATCCCGCTTTTACTCGCATGATTGAAGCTTTGGGGGTGAAAAGCCGCGCCTCGGACATGTCCTTTAGTGTCCGCGATGATCAACGGGATCTCGAATATCTCGGCGGGCATTTATCTGGCTTATTTGCCCAAAAACGCAACCTCGTGCGCCCTGCCTTCTGGCGCATGATAAGAGAAATCATCCGTTTTTATGGCGAGGCCCGGGAGTTACTGGCCGAAGACTGCAGCGAAGGCCTTGCCCCTCTCGGGCCATGGCTGCGACGGCGGGGCTATTCGCGTTTTTTCATTGATGAACACCTGATTCCGATGGCTGCCAGCATATGGTCGGCACCGCCGAAGGCCATTATCGCGTTTCCCGCCCGCTTTTTTGTCCGCTTCCTCGCCAACCATGGGATGATTGATCTGCGTGACCGGCCGCGCTGGCGCACCGTCTGCGGTGGCTCCCAAGCCTATCTCAAAGCCCTCATTGCCCCCTTCCAGGATCGCATTCGCTGTGCAACGCCCATTCATAGCGTTGCCCACATAAGCGCTGGGGTGCGCCTACTCGGCAAACAGGTGGATGAAATCTTTGACGAGGTGGTGATTGCTGCCCATGCCGATCAAGCCTTATCCATGCGCTATGCCGGCGGGGATTTGGATCGCGACGAGGAAGAAACGCTAAAAGCCTTCCCCTACCAAGCCAATATGGCTTGGCTACACACCGACACCCGTTTCCTGCCGCGTCGCCAACAGGCCTGGGCGGCCTGGAATTATTATCGCGCCCCAGGTGGCAGCCAACGGCCTGTAACCCTCACCTACAATCTCAATATTCTCCAAGGCCATGTGGCCGATCAGCAATTTTTGGTCACCCTCAATCCCCATCGCCCGATCGATCGCCGACAGGTTTTGCGCCGTATCCAATATGCCCACCCACTCTATACGCAGCATTCACCCCAGGCCCAATCCCGGCACAAGAGCATCAGCGGCCGCGGCGGTATTCACTACTGCGGAGCCTATTGGGGCTATGGTTTTCACGAAGATGGCCTGCAAAGTGCCCTGCGCGTTGCGCGTCACATGGGCCTTGAGGAAACATGGTGAAAGCCCTGCACAGCGCCATTTACGAGGGTTGGATACGCCACCGTCGCTACCGGCCACGGCCCCATGATTTTTGTTATCCCATTGCCATGGCCTGGCTTGATACCGCCGAATTGGATAGGGTTTTTTCTTTAAGCTCGTGGTGGCGCAAGGGCCTTCCTGGACTGGTTCGCTTCCATCGCCGGGACTACCTAGCCCCCTATCACCTCCCGCTTGAGCTGGCCGTCCGCCAACACGCACAAGCATTGGGGGCAAGCGAAACCACGGGCCCCATCCGCATGCTTACCTTACTGAGGTGCTTTGGGCATAGTTTCAATCCGGTTACCTTTTATTACGGCTACGATGACAAAGGCGTTCGGCCCCTGTGGGTGCTTGCCGAGATCACCAATACGCCCTGGCTTGAACGCCACTGTTACCTCGTCGAAATCAACCGCCGGCCAGGCCTTAGTGAAGCCTTTGCTAAACGTTTTCATGTCTCGCCGTTTTTCCCCCTCGACCAAACCTACCGTTGGTTTTTCTCCTCGCCGGAAGCGCGCCTAGCGGTGCATATGGTCAACCGCGACAGCGAAGGTCTCTGTTTCGATGCCACCCTGCGCCTGCGCCGCCGAGCGATGAGTGCCGGCGCCCAGGCCAGAACCGTTCTCCGCTACCCCCTGCAAACCATCATGGTGGTCCTGCGTATTCATATCCAGGCAGCCCGGCTGTGGTGGAAAGGTACGCCCTTTTACCGCCATCCCCGCAAGCGCGGACTGCCGCACCCCCTGCCCCATGGAGCCACGCCGTGAGCGCTTCCATTATACCGATTCGCGAACAGCCCAAAAGCATGCGCCAACCATGGTTTCTCGCTGCCTACCGGGCCAGCGTCCTGCGACGCCTGGAGAAGGTGCAACACGGGGGCCTGCGCATCATCGAAGGCGACTCCATCATCGAGATGGGCAAACCGGATCACGCCCTGCAGGTTCGCCTGGATATTCACGATCCCCGTTTTTGGAAAGAGCTCGCCCTCGGCGGGGGCAATGGCGCGGCCGAAGCCTACATTATGGGCTGGTGGGACTGCAATGACTTGGTGGGCCTCGTAAGGATTCTCTGCAATGAACGCCAACTTTTAACCAAGATCGAGGGGGGCCTTGCCTGGTTAAGCCGTCCGGCTCGCCGCATCGCCCATCTCTTCAATCGCAATAGCCGCAGCGGGGCGGCACGCAATATCAGCGCCCACTATGATCTGGGCAATGAATTCTTTGCTCGTATGCTTGATGAAAGCATGATGTATTCCGCGGCCATCTATCCCCACCCCCAGGCCAGTCTGGCGGAAGCGCAAACCCATAAACTCAATCGCATCTGCCAACAATTAGACCTTTCCGCGGACGACCATCTCCTTGAAATCGGCAGCGGCTGGGGAGGCATGGCCTTGCATGCCGCCAGTCATTTCGGATGCCGCGTCACCACCACCACCATTTCGCGCGAGCAGTATCGATGGTGCCAAGAGCGGGTGCGACTGGCCGGATTACAGGATCGCATTGAGATCCTATTACAAGATTACCGGGATTTACAGGCCCCCGGTAAAGGCTATGATAAATTGGTTTCGATTGAAATGATTGAGGCCATTGGCTACCGCCAATATCAAACCTTTTTTGCAACCTGCCAACACCTCCTTAAACCTGAAGGCCTTGCTCTCATCCAGGCCATCACCATTGCCGATCAAGAATTCGATCGCGCCAAGCACCACGTCGACTTTATTAAACGCTATATTTTCCCTGGTTCGTGCATTCCATCCCTTAGCGCACTGCAACAGGCCATGACCCGCGCCAGTGATCTGCGCACCGTCGACCTAGAAGATATTACCCCGCACTACGCGCAAACCCTCAAACACTGGCGAGAGCGCTTTCACGCCCAGCATCACGACATATCAGCCATGGGTTTTAGCGAGCATTTTATGCGGATGTGGGACTTCTATCTCGCCTACTGTGAAGGCGGTTTCGCCGAGCGTGCGATCGGCGATATCCACCTCTTGGTAGCTCGACCCGAATGGCGATCGAAGGCGGCCAAAGGTCTTGGCTATGCGAGGGCGGCATGAATTACCAGATCACCAGCCTGCTAATCCTGATTGCCATTGCCTGCCCCATATTTGCCCTGGGCTGGTGGCGTCAGCGCAGCACCGCTGACGCGGGAATCGTCGATGTGCTTTGGACCCTATTTACTGGTTGGGGAGCCGTCCTCATCCTCGCCTTTGCCGATGGCGATTTGGGTATGCGCCTGAGTGTGATCATTATCCATGGACTATGGTGTATTCGCCTGAGCCATCACATTCTCCGCCGCATGCGCGATGATGCCCATGAAGACAGTCGCTATGCCATTCTTCGCGAACGCTGGGGTGCGCGGGCACCAGGGCTCTTCTTTGGGTTTTTCCAACTGCAGGTGGGATTTGTCGTTATTTTCATCATTCCCTTTCTCTTTATCGCGCAGGCCCCTGCCAACCCCCTTCTACTTGGCATGGGTTTAAGCCTTTGGATCCTCGGCTGCACCGGCGCCGTGGTAGCTGACAATCAATTGGCAGCCTGGCGCCGAGATCCTCGCAACCGAGGTCGCACCTGTCGCCAGGGCCTATGGTCTTGGTCCCGGCATCCTAATTACTTCTTCGAATGGTTACTCTGGTGCGGTTATGCCACCATTGCCAGTGCTGCGCCCTGGGGTGTTGTAGCCTGGCTGACCCCAGCCATCTTACTATTCTTATTACTTAAGGTGACCGGCATTCCCTACGCTGAGCTTGCGGCACTACGATCCCGCGGCGAAGATTACCGTCGCTACCAGCGTGAAGTCAGCCCCTTTATCCCCCTGCCGCCGCAACGATCCACGGAGTCGTAAAATGAGTCTCGCCATTACCCTCGCCGAAGCTGGATGGGTTCCCGATCGCCTCCTGCGCATCGGCATTCGCTCGTTATTAAAAAAGCGCCTGCGTAAGGAATGGGCAAGAACCCCCACCGCAGGAGAAGCCTTAAACCAAGCCAAGCGAGATTTCTCCCAAGGGCCGCTGGCGGTGCGCACCGAGGCCGCCAATGAACAGCATTACGAGGTTCCCCCCGCCTTCTATGAGATCGCCTTAGGGCCACAATTGAAGTACTCCTCCTGCCTCTACCCACAGGGCACGGAAAGTCTCGCCGAAGCCGAAACGCTGATGCTTGATACCACCATCAAGCGGGCAGAGCTTGCTGATGGCCAGCGCATTCTGGAAATCGGATGCGGTTGGGGATCGTTAACCCTGGCCATGGCCCGTCGCTATCCAGGTGCGCATATCACGGCCGTATCCAATTCCCATGGACAACGCCAGTTCATCCTCGCTAAGGCGGCGGCCGAAGGCCTTGAAAATATCTCGATTATTACCGCTGATTTGGTGGAGCTTTCCCTGGCGGAGCGTTTTGATCGCATTGTCTCCGTGGAGTGCTTTGAACATATGCGCAACTATCACGAACTCTTCCGCCGCCTGCAAGAATGGCTTAAAGACGATGGCAAGTGCTTTATCCACGTCTTTTGCCACCGTCATTTGGCTTATCCCTTTGAGGATGGCAGCGAAGATGATTGGATGGCACGCCATTTTTTCACCGGCGGAACGATGCCAAGCTTGCATCTCCTTCCGGCACTCAATGAACACCTCCACTGTGAGTCCACCTGGGAAGTAAACGGCAAACATTACGCCAAAACTTCCCGGCATTGGCTCGATTATATTGTCCGTCGGCGGGATGAGGTTATT
>REDX01000103.1 GCA_007695355.1 Planctomycetota bacterium | reverse complement strand
ATCAGGGAGTCGACACGGCCCACCACCATGGTGACAAAGAGCAGTATCATTGGCACCACCCAGGCGGTATGGAAGAAGCTACGGGTGTCTAGAACCTCCTGAGCGACGGGCGCATACCAATCCGGGAATGCCCCTGCAAGGCCGAAAGATCGAGCGGCATCAGACTGCACAATGTATTGTCGCCAAAAGAAACCTTCAATCGGCGATAGGCCGATAAAGATCATAATCATTGATTGGAGGATGAAAATTTCCGCAGGCTTTAGGAAAGTACGGGCCCGTTTGGCCATTTCCAAAAAGAGAATCACCGTAACCCACTGGGCAGCAGGCCCAAGGGATACCTCACCGATCATAAGCTGCATGTACATAGAAGCAGGCAGCATGATCAGCGCTATAAACATGGTGCCGATGGCGGTCTTCCAGTTAAAGCCTTCTTCAAAGTAGCCGAGAGGTTTGACAAGATCTCGGTATTGACCGAGTTCCTTGTCTTGCATGAATTTACTCACCGACGATCCTCCCCGCCCGTGGCTTCATCTGCGTCATCGGTGCTCTCCATATCCTCACCACTATTCTTTTGGGTTAGCGCCGCCTTGATCTGATCCTTTTGCTGAGCTGCGGCGGCCGCACGCTCGGCTTCTTTACGCTTACGCTCTTCCATACGCGCCTGGGCCTCGACATCACCGCCGGCGGCGCGGTAGCGATCAGTGGTTTCTTCATCAAGTGTTCGCCAGACCAGGAATTGCTGGCGAAGTTCTTTAAGGAAGGGAACGGTAACCCGACGCCAAGCGCTACGCTGCCCTGATAACAGATGCATGCTGATGTGGATACTATAGATAGCTTTAACATCCGTGGGTTTGGCACTGATGGTAAACTGTTGGGAAATGCCAAGGTCGAAGGGTGCGAGCCACGTTTTGGCGGTGACGCTGTAGCCCTCCCAGTCACTGTTCATCGTTGCCTCAGCAGCGGTAAAGCAGCCTGTGGAAGCTTCGGTATGGGCATCAAGATAACTCGTGAGATAGGCAAGCAGTCCCATAATATCGCGCCGAGCCACGGTGAAGGGGAAGGGGATCTCGAGGTCATCACCCTTGGGCTCTGGCACGCGGAAGGAATTGTCGGTGCCTGGATTAGCAGCCTTGCTTGCAACCAGAGCCGGGTATAGGGCAGAGATGAGTACGGTGGCCATCACCAAGAGAATGGTAATTACTGCAGTGAAGCTCGAGTAGTTCAAGTCAGGCTGGACCCCAAAGCCGAGGTCCGCCGCCACCCCGAGTGCGGTAACCACAAACTGGGCTAATATGTACCCTCCTAAACCACCGAGAATGGCATAAATACTAGCTTCAACTAAGAATAGAGCGCCAATATGGAGGGGGGCTAGTCCCAACGATGCATAGATGAAAATCTCTTTACCGCGTTCGGCTACCGATCCCAACATGGTCGAAAAGATGATCATTCCGCCGAGAATGAGGGGAATGAGCACATCCGATAGACCGGCTACCGAGAGGCGGCCAACCGCGGTCATAATGAGGGTTTCAGTGCCGCGGCCAACGCGCAGGGACATGGCCAATTGCTGAGCCATATCTTCGGCGGCTGCGGTGATGGAAAGGTCTTGGGTGCGGGCGGTCATTGCGACAGAGCGGACATGGCCACCTAGTTTTTTAACATTATCGACATAGGTAATGCCAACCACATTCGGGCCAAGATGGATAAAGCTGCCACTCTCCATAGCCACTTCCCCAGTAGCCGCTTCATCCTGCATGCGCTGGGCCTCATTGCGCTGTTCATCGGTTTGCGGAGATGGAGCCAAAGGAGTGATGGGGTCACCGTCCATATGGGTGATCGCGCCTAACACGGTAGTGTCAATCGTGCCTACGCGCAAACTGAGGCCCATAAACTGGACTGTGTTACCGGGGGTAACGCCGGCTTCGTAGAGAATTCCTGGCGGTAAGAAAATCCATTCTTCGGGATTGTCGCCAAAGCCTGCCTCATCACGATCAGGTCGGAGAAGGGCGTTTTCAATGCCGCTGGGATCTTTCGGTCGGGCGCCGACTACTGCTTCAACAAAACTGACGCCATTATCGCCCGAGAAGGTGTAGCGGGCACCTGAGCTTTCGGCATCTAGCCAGCGTCGTTCAAAGAGATGGAAATCTCGGCCCCAGGTGTTGTCAAGGCGTTCGAAGCCGCGCTCGCTAATTGGCAACCATCCATTTTGGCGGAGCATAATGCCCTGAAAGGTGGGCGGAACATCAGCGGTCACGCGGCGGGTAGAACTGGTTGCATTGAAGCTAGCGAAGGTGAGCAGGATGAAACTCATCAGCACCACCGTAATCGCGGTGAGGAAGGTCCGCAGGGGCCTACGCCGCATATTGCTGATGCCCAAGGTGACTGTTGCAAGAAGTGTTCCGAGGCGACTGACGTCTACTTTATGCATGCCTAATCCGGCCATGCGTATTAATTCCATCTCATGTTCGAATCGATTGAAAATAATGACAATTACCAATGCGGACATGACAATAATGGCAAATGCCAGGAAAATAATTACCGGCGTGGTTGCCAAGGCAAATGCTGGATGAAAGAAGAAGAAGAAGAGGAAGGTCAAACTGAAGAAGACGAAAAATCCAGCCACCTTTTTATAGATTGTATTTCCAGCGTAAAATAGTCGTTCGCAGATAGCAGCAAAGGGAATGGCGAACAACAACATCACCACAAGACCGTAGACAACGTCATTGGCGGTGCTTAAAACTGCAGGATATACACGGCCAGCCATCGACCATGCAGCCTGCCCGGCGCCTTCTGCGGCAACGTAATCGCCGTTCGCGATGTGTTCGCGAGCTTCCTCAAGAAAACGCTCGCTTTCGGAGTGCAGAAAGAGAAGGCTCTCCGGGTTAACACCATTGCGACGTAGAATGGCCAGGCGTCCTTCGTTGAGATTAAAGAAATCTTGGGCTGCTTCTACGGCTGTGAGTCCTACCAATTTCCCTTCGCCCGGAAGGCCTGCAAAATCGGTGAGGTCTTGATTGGTTGGCGGTCCAACCAGGGCCATGCGGTTGCCAATCTGACCCTCGCTCGCAAGGATGCGTAGGCCCGTATCGGCAGGCACAAAGATTGCAGCAGCGCCGCGGTCCACCTCGACATGGGCAAAGTCTGGCAAGGCATCGCGACTGGCGCTCAAAGCGTTCACGACCGAGAGGTCCATGAGCAGACGGGGATCATGGATGCCCATGAGCCACGATGAAACCGAATCGAAGAGCACTGGTTTGAGGTCTTGGAAACGTTGGCCAAGATTCCAGGCTGCGGCGGAGCCACCACGCATTTGCGTCCCGCGGGAGGCATTCATTTGCGTAATATTGCCAGCATCGTCAAAGCCGACTGAGCGAATGGTAACGGTGCCAAAGGCGCGGGGCATGCGTTCGGGCATCCAAGGCACGGTGACATCGCCAAGGGCATTGCCCCACCAAGTCTCGACATGGCGGACATCGCCAAAGTAAGACATCTCAGGGCGGCCCATTTGTAGTTGAACCAGAGGATAAGAATAGCTCTTGCGACCAGTGGTGGAGCCTTCTGAGGAAATTTCATTGCGAATGGTTGGGGTGCGCCAAGCGGCTTCGCGATAGGCGTGCCGACTGTTGATAATCTGGCTGTTCAAGTATTGACGAATGACAGCGGTGAGGCCTTCGGTTTGGCGAAGGAAACGCTCGGTATTAAAGCGCGGCATGGTGTCGGCAGGGCTACCCAAGCGCAAACGACGATCATTTACCGTAGAGAACGTTACCGAATTCACAAAGGCGCTAGCCACACCAGCATCATGAAGGTACCCGGTAGGCCAAAAAGCATCAGGCACATCGGGGAGATCGTTAGGCTCTGAATCGTATTGAATAAATGGACCTTCGACGCGCGATTCATTGATTTCGCGTGCGGCGGTCATGACGCCATGGGTGAAGGATCGCATGCGGTCCGCCCAGCGCATCCATGGCCCAGAAATAGCGCTAGACCACCAAGTGTTGCCATCGCTGAAATCCAGGGCCACCATGTGAATAACGCGAGGTTGATTTAATTGCTCTCGGATAGCGATGGTTGAGCGAAGATCGGCAATCCGGTTACGCAGAATCGCTTGATGCCGGCCAATATGCTGTCCCTGGTCAGTGGCCCCATCAATATCGCGATCGATACCTAGAATGCGGCCGATCAGCAAGGGCAACTGTTGAATTTCCTCGGGCGTGTCCCCGCGGCCGCTCTCGAGGGCTCGTCGGCCGATCTTCTGCTGAATGTCGCGCCATAAGCGGTGTTCAACATCCAGTTTTTGTTGTAATGCCCGCGCTTCTTTAATTTCTTCTGGCGTAAGTCCGTCCCGAGCACCACGGCTAGCACGCAGGGCTGTCGCACGCAAGCGCGGGCGGATGGCATCGGCAAAGCCAGCCGCTTCTTCGCTGATAAAGCGATAGCCAAGTTGTTCGAGGCGATCTGATTCAGCCCGCAGTTCAGCTTCTTTGAGCACAGCCGTGCTCTGCGGCCGTTCTGCGATAATCCAGCCGAGCAGCAGAAAGAAACTTAAAAACGTCGCGGCGGTGCCTCGGCCATCAGGCTTGAGTTGGGTAAGGATAAGGGCCACGCCTAAGCTCATAGCGGCGATCATGATCCATTGCAAGGTGGAGAAGAGGGGGGCTGACGCTTCAACGGCTTCGCCCTCTTCTGATTGTGTCACAGCCAGAAGTGCAGTGGGGGGATTGCGGATTTGGCGCAGGAGGCGGCGGAGTTCAATTTCCGCAATATCCAGCTCGAGACTGGGATAGCGGATAAGGAATTCGCGGAAATCCTCTTCAATCTCCTCCGAGCGCCAAAGGTGAAGTTCGAGCTGCTGAAGCAAGCTGTCACCCATCGGAACCCGCTGACCGACATCATTGAGCACCATGCGCTGATCGGCATCGGTAATTCCGGCAAGGAACTGGCGCATGCCGCGGAAGAATTCAGGACGAGCCCCATGGAATACGACGATGAGATCCCGGTTGAGGGGGGCGGCGCGGAATTGTTCGGCGAGACTCAGCAATAACGCCGCATTCCATGCACGGGTGGCACCTGGTGAATGCCCACGGATAGCGCCTTCACTCTCGTAGCCACTGGCCAATAAGACGGTTTCCCGTCGCTCGGCATCCTCACTGGTGCCACGGATGCGGGCAACAATGGTGGGTGCCTGCACGGTGCGATAGACAACCGTGCTGGTAAGTTCAGCCTCTTGGCCATCAAGAGAATCGTCGAGATCGGCTATAAAGCGTGGGAAGGCAATGGATGCGCTGAGGTGCTGCTCGCGCAAATTGAGATTATCAATGGTTTCCGGATTGCGGAAGATGACGGCGATAGCCCCGAATTGGGCGCAGCGCCGCCAGAGCCCTGCACTATCGCCATTGAGAACGACAATTGTGTCGCGGAGGCTGTCACCTTGCAGGGATTTCATGTCGCGCTGATCAATAAACCTTAAGCGACCACGAATGGTTTCTCCCCCGGTGCCGGCGCCCACGCTGCCATTAGGCGCGTGTGGGGTGAGGGCAATCGATGTTCCACCAATTTGCAGATGTGAATCCAAATCAACCGGCACCACTATCGAAGTCCGCTGTGTCCACACTTCTTGGGTAAGGCCGCCAAGAATTTCCTCGATGTAAGTGGCTGCTTGCAAGGCTCCTTCACTGCCGGGAGAACGATCGCCAAACTGTGCTAGGGCTTCGGCGTGCGAGCGAATAACTTTTGGATCTGGGCTCTGCGGACGATCCTCTGCAGTTAAAGGCAGCACGGCTGCCACCAGGAGTAAAATTCCGGTCAGATATGATGTCAGACAACGCATGGGCGACCTAGATCTTGATGGACAGAAAGTGCTAATGTGAACGTCAGGATTTTGCGCATCTAAGGCCAGGGGCGCGGCGCAAAGAGATGTTTGAGAGGTTGGGGCCATGTGCTGCTTCATGCTCATTAGGCCTCCAAGCGCATGGCTTCAATGGGATTCATGCGGGCGGCCTTGTAAGCAGGCAGAAGGGCCCCTAGAATCGTGAGAAAGAGGCCGCACACAAGACTGGCGATTGCAGCCATGAGGAGATATTGGGCTGGCAGTGAGGCCCAGAAGGAAGCCCCATAGCGGGCGGTAGACTGGCCAAGTACCAAGACTACGCCAATCAAAGCACCTAAGATGGCGCCAACAAAGCCAACGGATCCGCTTTCAATCATGAATGTTTTAAGGATGAAGCCGTCCATTGCGCCGAGGCATTTCATGGTGGCAATTTCGCGAAAACGTTCGGTGACCGCCATCATCATGGAGTTGACAATGCCGACGATGCATACCAAAAGGGAGAGCAGAACCAGCCATAGAGTTCGCTCTTTGCCGGCATCTGGATCGTAATTCATGGATGCGAAGGTGGCACGTAAGCCGTCAAGGGTGCGGCGACGCAAGAGATCTTGGCGCAGCCGGTCAATCGCTGCGGCACCGATTGCCGCCTGGAGTTCGCTGTCAATTTCACTGCTAAAGGGGTGGCCATCGAGGCGGCCATCGATTAGCGCACCTAGGCCAAGAAGAGGGGCGATCTCTTCATTGCCGTCCTCGTCGGTAATCACTCGAGGCCGGGCGAGAACTGCCTGGGCTCTGGTGCGCAGGTCTTCAATTTCTACCTGGGCCACTAATTCTTGTCGCCGGGTGCTGCTGATTTGAGGGATTAGCTGGCTGAGCGGCAGGCCAATTTCCGCCAGTTGCTGATCCTCCGCCCCGCCACGCAAGCGCTCAATTACCGGTTCTACCCCACCCGCGGCACGTACCTGCGCAAGGCGCCGCTGCTCGGCTTCTTGGAGTTGGCGGATGGCAGTGGCTAAAATTGGCATATTTTCGGCCACTGCCAGTAGCTCCTCATGGCTGAGGGGAAGGCGCGTTCCCGTGAGGGTCGATCCAACCTCGATGAAACTTGCCACTTTTGGAGGCAAGTGATCATATTCGCCGGGCTCTTCGGCACTGGCCTCAATGGCCCTGTCCGCCGCGCTAGTACCCGCGCTATTGTAGGTAAGTAACCAGGGCCCGATGCCTTGATTGCGCACCATTAAATACCGCTGGCTGGGACGCAGGCTTTGCAACCAGCGAGCAACCACTAATGCCTCTGCCGCTATTTCGCGACCAGGCAATTGCACCGAGACATCAAGGCTTTGCGCCCAATCCTTGGTGGCCTCGGGTTCATCCCGCAGCATCGCCATCAAGCCCAGAATATCACGTGGCTGTACCAATAGGGTGCGGATGCGGGCAGCATCTTCAGCTGGACGCACATCCCGTGTCCAAGTGCGGAAGACGGCATTTGATGAGATTTCACCACCCAAAACCACCAGCAGAAAGGTTACGGCAAGCACCACCGACGAAACGGTAACCAGCGAGCGGGAGAGTCGCACGCGAATCGAACCGTAGGCAATCTGGATTGCCACCGAGAGCGGAAGTTTAGCCGGGGTACCGAGAAGCTGCTGTTTACGGGAGTCGTCAGTCATGGCGGGTGGATCCCCGGGGGGCACAGGAATGGGAGGAGCCTAGGAGGCGATAAAGAGTTGGACTAGGGCAATTCATGCGGCGACATTTCCGACGCCATACCAGCCGTCAAAGGACAGTAGACGCCGCTGAAGAAGGGATTTAATGAATACGGTGAGTGCTGATTGGGCCTCTCGCTTGGTGAGTTAGTAGCGCCCCGATAGCATGTCAGCGATACTCTCCATGGTGAGATCGCCA
>REDX01000282.1 GCA_007695355.1 Planctomycetota bacterium | reverse complement strand
TGGAGAATCGCCAGCAAAGCCTGGAGCGCGAATTGGTGAATGCTTTGGAAGTTGCTTATGGGGTGAGCATGGCGCCTGAGAATGCCATCGACCGTCACTTCCCAGGGCCGGCCAGTCAGCTCCGCACCCTCGCTCCGGGCTTTACCATTCAACCCCCCGATGCTTCAAAGCTGCAAACAGCGATGGAGCGCTTGCTTACCCAGGCGCTGGAGTTTCAGTTCCCCGCTGCCCCAGATGTCAGCCAATCCTTTAAGCGCAGCAATCTCAAACGAGTGGCAGAGTTCGTCGAAAAGGCAGTGGCCAGTGGTCGCGAGCGGGTGGATGGCATTGATCACGCCAATCGTGTCATTCTCGCTGGCCTGGCAGAGCCCCTGGGTTTGGCGACCATGAATCAGGATGTCTTTGCCCTCAAACGCGATTGGCGCGAGCATTTTCAGCGCCAGATGGCGCAAGCTGACAATCGCCAACCAACGGTGAATGACCTGCGCGAATGGTGTGACCTTCCAAACGCACGAGGTCTACCACAAGAGGTGCGCGACTTGTTGATCTGGTCTTACGCCTTGGCCGCCGACTGCCGCTTTATCGAACATGGTGCCGCGGTGGATGTGGGCTGTGATAATCTCTCGTCCAATATGGAGCTTCGGCAGCAGGAGCTCCCCTCCCAGGACATTTGGACTATCGCCCGCGAGCGCGCAGGGCACTTGTTTGGTTTCTCCGGCCCCAGTCTGTGCAATGCAGCAACGGTGGCCGCTGCCGGTATTGCCATTGTGGGTTATGGTCGCACCTATCAGGCCCCTCTTGCCGATCTGGTGGCGGCCCTGCGCGAGGCCCACGCCCATCTCGGCCTCGACAGAACCACCAGCGAGCGCTATCGCAGTGCCAATGCTGCGGCAGAGCTGCTTGCCTGCCTGAAAAATGCGAGTGGTGATGAAGCCATTCGCATCTTGGCCGAGGCAGACCTGCCCGCCGCCGCCGATGTGATAGCCCATGGGGTGACCACGGCGAATACGGTTAAAGAGGCGATCTATAAAGTTCGCTGGTCAACCCTGAAGGATCTCCTGCAAGCAGAAGGAGCCATTGGCAAGCGAGCCGAGGCCCTGCACGAACGCTTGGCCGCTGCCTTGACCCATGAACAGCGGGCAATGGACCTGGCTGGTGCCATCGCCGAGGTCGATCGGGATTTGGAGCGTCTCCTGGTTCAGGCGGCACAGGCGCAAACAGCCCCTGATGACGACGAACGCGAGCAGCGCGCTGAGGAGGCACGACGGGCAGCCGAGGAAGCGCGTAAGCGTGAGGAAGCCGCACATGCCGAACATGAACGCCTGCGCCGAGAACTGGAGGAGGAACGCAGGCGGCGGGAAGAGGCCGAACGGCGGGCCGAGGTGGCCACCGAACCAGTGATTCTGGTGAGTGGCAGCGCCGAGGCAGGCCAGGCCCTCAGTGAACGCCTGCAGGACCTGGCTGCGGCGCATCCGGGCAAACGCATTCGCGTGATCTTTGAGCTGGTCGATGCGGAGGATTCCTAATGCCTACGGTTTCTCTGCCCCAGTTGCGCAAACATATTCGCATGGAGCTGCAAGCCTACCGCTCCAGCCAAGCCCGTCATTTGCCGTGGCTGGCCATCGCCTTTCAGGGGGAAGCAGCCTGGCCCGAGCAACCTGATGCCATTCAAGAAGACGGTGTGCGATTTCGCCCGGTGACAGTGCGCAGCATTCTGGAACTGCGCGATGTGCTGAGCCACATGAATCCAGAGAACAGTGAACGCCTGGCAGTAGTGGCAAATCTTCCCCATAGTCAGCTTCCTGCTGATATTCGCTCGCGGCTGATGAATGCGCGACTGAATGAAATCGAAGCGTGGCGAGTGCTATTGAATCGCTTCGGTGCCGTGCGCATAGATCCTCGCCTGCGACTGGATGACGAGCTGGCGACGGCCTTGCTCACCCATGAACCGAAGGAGGGATTTGCCCCCCTGCCAACCGGGGTTCTTGATGCCGCCACCTGCTGGGGTGCGGTGAACGAACTGGTGCTGGGCCTGCCGGACCGACAACCCACCGCCCGAACACTTCTTGCATGGCTGGGTGAGAATGACCCAGCCCGCCTGCGTATAGCCGACTCCTCCATTCGCGCGCGTGCCTGTCAGGCCATGAGCGAGCGCGATCCGTTGGCTGCGCTGATCGTAGACATTGCCGCTCTCTCCGACGGCGATCATCCCCTGGCCCTGGGTTTATGTGCCGAAGTTATTTTTCACACCGAGGCGGCACAGCACCGCGAACTCGCCCGGGCAGAGGAGCTCTTTAGCCAGCGCATTGGCGGCCGACACCTACTACTCAAGGACGCCCGGGCCTGGGCTGATGAGGCGCGTGCCGCCCTGCGTGAGCTTAGCTTGGAACAACAGACAGCGGTGCTTCGCCAGGCAGACGATCTCCTCGGCAAGCTCAAGGCCGCTCAGTTTGCCGCCTGGAGCGACACCATCCCCAGTGGCTTTATTGCCCGCTTGTTGCAGTACGCCGAGGCGCTGTCCCGGGTGGCAGAACCATCCGCCAGCGAAGCTGATTGGCAGCAAGCGCGCAGGCTGCTGCGAACCGTGGAGCGCCATGGACGCAGCAGCATCGAGAGCATCCGCGTCAATAAGGCTAGAATGGCCCTGCGCATGGCAGCCTGGCTGGCGACTCCGGAGCTTCCCCATGACCATCTGGGCGACTTGGCGCACAACTATCGCGATGAGATAGCCTTCGTCGACTGGGCTCGCTGTGCGGTCAGCGGTGGGGAGCCAGTGCCTGAACTCCAAGATACCTACACCAGCATCAGCCAGCGCGTGCTGGAACGACGCGAACGGCTTAATGAGGCATTCGCTGCTCAGGTGGTTGACTGGTATGCCCGTGCCACGAACCCGCAGGGCTTTATTCCCATTGATCGAGTCCTTGAAGAGGAAGTTCCACGCCTGGTTGGCGATCGGAACCGGGTGCTCGTTCTGGTTATGGATGGTATGTCCTGGGCCGTGGCCCAAGAATTGTTACGAGAATTGGAGACCTACGCCCATTGGACGCTGCGGAGCCACCAAGGGGCTTTATCGGCACTGCCACAGCCCGTGTTATCCACCGTCCCCTCGGTTACCGAGTGCGGCCGTTATGCCCTGCTCACCGGACGGCTGGGAGTCGGACAGCAAGACGACGAAAAGATCGGTTTTGCCCAGCATCCCGCCCTGCGCAGTGTATCCTCTTCCAGTAATCATCCGCTGTTATTCCACAAGGGCGACCTTGAAGAGGACGGTCGCCAAGGCTTATCCAAGGCAGTGGATGCAGCCCTGCGCAATCACAAGCAACGGGTGGTTGGCATCGTGCTTAATACGGTGGACGATTATCTGGCCAAGGATGATCAACGACATCCAAATTGGCGCATTAGCGAGTGGCGGCTGCTGGAAGCTCTCTTGGATGCTGCCCAAGAGGGCAAGCGGGTCATCCTCCTCTGCGCTGATCACGGCCACATGCTTGATAGCTGGGCAAAAGGAAGTCGAGCACCAACCGATGAAAGCGGGGAGCGCTGGCATCGCGGAGATCCACAGGCCGGTGAAATGGCCGTACATGGTCCCCGCATGGATGCGGTCAAAGGCCCGCTGACTGCCCTGTGGAGCGAACGGCGCCACTATAAGGTCAAGAAAAACGGGTACCACGGCGGCATCAGCCCGCAAGAACTGCTGGCACCCTTGGTGGTTCTGGCGCACCAGGATCACGAGCTACCAGGGTGGACAGAACGCCACTTGAGCGAACCGTCATGGTGGCTGTTAACGGATCGTGCGGCAAGCGAGCCAACCACCGCGACCTTTGTCAAACCAACTTCACGCAAGCGCGACGGGGCTCCTGAAGAGCTCACGATCTTCGATATGATGGATGATGCAGATAAACCGATAACCACGGCCGCTGATCGCCATGACTGGGTGACGGCCATCATGAGCAGCGACACCTTTATGGCCCAGGCCAAGCAGGCTGGCCGTCGGCGGGCCCCGGATGAAATCATCACCGTCGCCCTACAATGCCTGGGAAGCGCCCCTGGTCATCAAGTCAGCGAACGGGAATTCGCCGCCGCAGTTGATCAGCCTGCCCTGCGCATCCGCGGCTTGGTTGCCCAAATTCAGCGACTCCTCAATGTGGACGGCTACCAGATTTTTGGTTATACTCTAGACGGTGGCCACATTCGCCTGGATCGTGATCTGCTGCTCACCCAGTTTGGCTTGGAAAAGGTAACGGAATGATCAGCCCCCAGCGACGCCATGACATTATCGACGCCCTGCGCAGGGGAACGGTGCCACAGCGCAGTCTTGATATTTTTGCCACCGGCCTGGAAAGCTTTGTCGACACCCTGCAATCCGAGCGCAATCGGGTTGCCCAAGGCGGCGCCGTGTTCAAGTGTGTGCGCGGTGATTACGGTACCGGCAAAACTTTCTTTGCGCGATGGTTACAGGAACAGGCCAAGAACGAGGGTTTTGCCACTGCTGAGGTGCAGATATCTGAGACCGAAACCCCACTGCACAAACTGGAAACCGTGTATCGACGCCTCATGGAACGGCTCGCCACCACTGAGAGCGATCACGGCGCCCTGCGCAGTATTATAGATGCTTGGTTCTTCTGCCTGGAGGAAGATGTGCTAGCGGAAGGCAGCGTCGATGCGAACAACAGCAGCGCCCTCCTTGAAGCCACCGATCATCTGCTTACCAAACGGCTGGCTGAGATCACCAAAACCAACCCGGCATTTGCCGCCGGTTTGCGCGGCTACCGACAGGCCGTGCTGGACAATGACCATCAAGCGGCCGAAGGGTTGATCGCCTGGTTGGCCGGGCAACCCAATGTTGCCGCAGCGGTGAAGCGCAAGGCAGGGATTAAGGGCGACATCGACCACTTCGGTGCCCTGAGCTGTCTGCAAGGCTTGCTGGTCATGCTGCGCGATTCTGGCAAGCCTGGATTGCTGGTGGTACTGGACGAGGTAGAAACCCTGCAGCGGGTGCGCGGCGATGTACGAGAGAAAAGCCTCAATGCGCTGCGCCAACTCATCGACGAAATCGACGCCGGGCGCTTTCCCGGGCTGTACCTGGTAATCACCGGCACCCCAGCCTTCTTTGACGGTAACCAAGGCGTCCAGCGCCTACCTCCACTGGCCCAGCGCCTGCATGTGGATTTTGCCACCGAGTCTCGCTTCGATAATCCCCGTGCGGTGCAGATTCGCCTCAGCCCCTTCACCATCGACCGCCTCACCACCGTCGGCATTAAGATCCGTGATATCTTCGCCGATGGCAGCGCCCAGACACCGCGCATTCGCAGCCTGGTGGATGATTCCTACATTGCCGATTTAGCGCGGGCGGTTACCGGCGGTTTAGGCGGCAAGGTAGGCGTGGCGCCACGGATTTTCCTGAAGAAACTGGTAGGGGAGGTTCTGGATCGGGTTGATCAATTTGCCGATTTCGATCCCCGGCAGCACTATGAACTGACCATCAATGCCAGCGAGAAGAACGAAGTAGAAGCAGCTGCATCGGTGGATGATGTGGACTTGGATATCTAAACCGTGAGCTTTGACCGTCTCCATCCGGCGCTGCAATACCATATTGTCAACAGCATCGGCTGGCCTGGCCTGCGCGAGGTCCAGGAACGATGCATCGCACCGATCATGGCTGGGCAGAATATAATCGTTCAGGCCGCCACCGCCGGGGGAAAAACAGAGGCCAGTTTTTTTCCACTCATGAGTGAAATGCTGATCCATGATTGGCAACCGATTTCGATTCTCTACTTGAGTCCCCTGCGCGCCCTGCTGAACAATCAAGAACAGCGCCTGCGCGCCTACTTCGAGATGGTTGGGCACCGTGCGGCGGTATGGCACGGTGATACGGGGCAGGGTGCACGCAAGGCGCTGCGGGATGACCCGCCAAGCTGTTTACTCACCACTCCTGAAAGCATCGAAGGCATGCTGGTGTCCAAGCGCACCAACCACCAGCGCATGTTTGCCCACCTGCGGGCGGTGGTAATCGATGAGGTGCATGCCTTTGCCGGTGATGACCGCGGTTGGCATCTGCAAGCAATCTTGGCCCGGCTGAGCCACCTTGCCGGCCGCCCCCTGCAACGCATTGGCCTATCAGCCACGGTGGGGAATCCTGAATACTTGGCGCAGTGGCTCAACGCTGGGGCTGAGGCGCCACATCCCGTGGTCAAGCCAACTCAGATGGCCACTGTCAAGCCGGAGGTGCAGCTCGACTATGTCGGCAGCCTCAGCAATGCTGCCAAGGTGATTAGCGCGCTCTACCGTGGTGAGAAACGATTAGTCTTTACCGATAGTCGCGCCCGCTGTGAAGAATTGGGCGCTCTCCTGCGCGAACATCATGTACGCACCTTTGTGACCCATAGCTCCCTCAGCCGGGATATGCGCCAGCAGACCGAGGATGCCTTTGCCGATGAGAAAAACTGCGTCATCGTAGCCACCAGCGCCCTTGAGCTAGGCATTGATATCGGTGATTTGGATCGCGTCATCCAGATTGACGCTCCATCCACCGTAGCCAGTTTCTTGCAGCGCATGGGCCGCACCGGACGCCGCAAAGGCACCCTGCCCAACTGCCTGTTTCTGGCCACCGATCCAGATCGCCTGGTGGCTGCCGCTGCCCTAATCCAACTTTGGGAATCCGGCTATGTCGAGCCAGTGATCCCTCCGGGTCAGCCCGTTCACCTCCTCGCCCAACAAATTATGGCCTTGATGCTACAGGAAGGCGGAATCCCACAGGCCGGCACCACCATCGAGACCTGGCTTGATGCCTGCCCGGATTTACGCCTTCTCTATCAAACCCATGGGCCAGCAATCATTGCCCACATGGCAGAACAGGGCCTGATCGCTGCAAACGATGGCCTGTTGTGGTTTGCTGAGCGCGGCGAGCAGACCTTTGGCAAGAAAAACTTCCTAGAGCTGCTGAGCGTTTTCACTTCTGCACCCCTGCTGACGGTGCTGCATGGACGACACCAGATTGCCAGTCTCGATCAACTCACCTTTTGGCTGGATAACGACCGAGCCATTAAAGACGGGCGGCCAACCATCCTCACCCTGGCCGGACGCCATTGGGTGGTAACCGATGTCAATTATCGTCAGCGCACCGTAGCGGTTATCCCCAGTCAGGACCGCGGCCGCGCCCGCTGGATGGGCTCAGCCGCCGATATTAGTCACCCACTGGCCCAGGCCCACCTCCAGGTATTGACCAGCGATGGCCAATCACCGCGCTGGTCGCGGCGCGCACAGGAAGCCCTTGCCAGCCAACGCGATCGCTACCAATGGCTCTGCAACGATGCCCTTATCCTCACCCGTGACGGCGCATCCTGTGAACTATGGACCTTCGCCGGCACCGCCATGAACCGCCTGATCAGCCAAGCATGGGATTCCCCCGGCGCCAACGCCGCATGCGATGCTTTCGCTGTCACCTGGACCAGCACCGCTACCAGCGAAGCCCTTGCCGAAGAACTCCACGACATCCTCCAGCAGATCCGCGATGGCCGCCGCAGCTTCGTCCCACCGCCGCAACTGCTCCAAGAAATCAAATTCCACGAAGCCGTACCCACCCCTCTCCTCACCACCATGCTCAGCCAACGCCTCGCCCCGGACGCTCACCTGCGGCTGCCCGAACGATTCATCGTGCGCAATAAAACTTCCTCGACATGCTAAACCGCAGCACCTGATCCGTAACCGGTTTACCGGCATCCTTTGCAGCAGCCCCGTTGCCTCGTTAGGCTTC
>REDX01000279.1 GCA_007695355.1 Planctomycetota bacterium | reverse complement strand
CAGCCAGGGCGGGGCGGCAGGATCGAATTGGCGTTGGCGGGGTTGACGCATGGGGAAAGGCTAAGGGAAACGGGGCTAAATCAAGAATATATTTGCCTGTCCCCTTCAAGAGAACCACATAGGAAGACGTAATCCTTGGGGCTGGTGGCGTTTAGCCGAGGTGCTGTTGCAGGGCTTGGCGCCAGCGGCTATAGGCGGTGGCGTAAGCTTCGCTGAGGGCGGCATCGGGGCTCACCACCGCGCGCCGTTCAAGGTCGGCAAAGGCGGCGGCGGCATCGGCGTATATCCCAGCGCCGAGGCCAGCGCCGCGGGCGGCGCCCTGCGCTCCGTCGGTATCGTAAAGTTCTAATTCGGCACCGCAGGTGGTGGCGAAGGCTTCGCGGAAGAGCGGGCTAAGGAAGCTATTGGCGTAGCCGGCCCGCACCCGCTTGACCGGCACCCCCATCTCGGCCATGACATCGATGCCGTACTTCATGGCAAAGACAATGCCCTCCTGGGTAGCGCGCAGGAGATGGGCGCGGCCGTGGCGATTGAAATCCAGACCCAGCACCGCCGCCCCGGGATTGCGATTGCCTAGGGTGCGCTCGGCGCCATTGCCGAAGGGCAGCACGAGCAGGCCATCGCTGCCGACGGGGGCGCGGGCGGCGGCATCGTTCATCGCCGGATAGTCAAGGCCGGCGCCATCGACGCTGCAGGTGTGACGGCGCATCCAGGAACTGGCAATGCCGGTACCATTCACGCAGAGCAGAACGCCATAGCGCGGGGCATCGGCGCGGTGATTGAGGTGGACAAAGGTATTCACCCGCTGCTGGGGATCGGCCCCGGCGCCGTCGGTGACGCCATAAACCACCCCCGAGGTGCCGGCGGTGGCCGCTAGCTCGCCGGGCTGCAGCACGTTTAAGGAGAGGGCATTATTCGGCTGGTCACCACCGCGATAGGTGACCTGGGTGCCGGCGGCAAGACCCAACTCCGCTGCCGCAGCGCTGCTCAAGCCCCCCTGCTGGGCAAAGGAGGGTAGCACCTCGGGGATAATCGCCTTATCGAAGCCGAAGTGGTCGAGCACCATGCCGGCCAGACCGTCCTCAGCCATATCCCACAGGATGCCCTCGGAAAGGCCAGAGGCGGTGGTGCTGACGCGGCCGGTGAGACGGTAGGCAATCCAATCGCCGGGCAGCATAATGCGATGCACGCGGGCATAGATCTCGGGCTCGTGCTCTTTCACCCAGGCCAGTTTGCTGGCGGTGAAATTGCCGGGGCTATTGCGCAGATGGCTAAGGCAGCGTTCGCTGCCGATGGCGCGCAGCGCCGCCTCGCCGTAGGGCACCGCCCGTGAATCACACCAAATAATCGCCGGCCGCAGAACCTCACCAGCCTGATCCAGGCAGACCAGGCCGTGCATTTGGTAGGAGATGCCAATGGCCTGCACCTGCTCACCGGCGATGCCGGCGCTGGCCAAAGCCTGGCGGGTGGCCGCCACCACGTGCTGCCACCAGGTATGCGGGTGCTGTTCGGCGAAGCCCGGCTGCGGGGCCTCGATGGGCAGCTCGCTAGTCGGCGAAGTGGCACTGGCAACGGCGCGGCCGCTGGCGATCTCCAAGAGACAGGCCTTCACCGAGGAGGATCCAATATCAAGACCAAGGAGATGACTCATTTGCTATGACTCCAATGCAGGTGCCCCAGTGTCAGCACGGGCGGCGGTTTATTTCTGGGCGGCAGCCTAGGCAAACTCCCTGGCGAGCAATCCGTGAGCCTCCAAGGCTGTGCAAGTGCTTCATCAGCCGACACTTCATTGACACTGGCATGAAAAGTTGCCTGCGCTAGGCTGCATTCAATGTCTTCAGAACTCGCCAACTCCAGTCGCTTCGCCGCCTCCTACGATCCCGAAAGCCCTTCCTTTCACGACGAGGTTTTCAAGGCTCCCGGTGAACCCTGGCCCTGGGCTCAGGACCTGATTGAGGCCCTGGAAGCCTTGCCGCCAGGTGAATTACTGCGCCGCCAAAGCGCCGCCGATGCCCTGCTCTTAGAGCGAGGCATCACCTTCACTGTCTACTCCGACGATGGCGGCACCGAGCGCATCTTCCCCTTTGATGTCCTGCCGCGGCTGATTACCAGCAATGAATGGAATCGCTTAGAACGGGGCCTGCGCCAGCGCATGGAAGCCCTCAACCTCTTCGTTGCCGATGTCTACGGCGAGCAGCACTGCCTGCGCGATCGCATTATCCCCGAGGATCTGGTGCTTGGCAATCCGGCTTACCGCAAGGCCTGCATTGGCCTTGAGCCGCCGGCCGGGGTCTGGATCCACATTGCCGGCACCGATCTCATCCGCGATGCCCAGGGCGTGGCCCATGTGTTGGAAGACAATTGCCGCTGTCCATCTGGGGTCAGCTATGTGGTGGAGAACCGGCTGGTTCTCAAGCGCACATTGCCGCGTATTTTTGAGCGTATGTCGGTGCGCGCCGTCGATGACTACCCCCTGCGGCTGCTTGAAGCCCTGCGCGCTGTGGCCCCTGGCGGCAATCCCGATCCGCAGGTAGTGGTGCTTACCCCCGGTCGCTATAATTCCGCTTATTATGAACACACCTTCCTGGCCCAGCAAATGGGGGTGGAATTGGTTGAGGGCTCGGACTTGGTGGTGGAAGATGGTTTTGTCCATATGCGCACCACCAAGGGCCTGAATCGGGTGGACGTGATCTATCGCCGTATCGACGATGACTTCCTCGATCCCACCTGCTTCCGACCCGATTCGATGCTCGGCGTCCCAGGATTAATGCAGGCTTACCAAGAAGGGCGGGTTGCCCTGGCCAATGCTCCCGGCACCGGCATTGCCGACGACAAGGCGGTGTATGCCTTCGTTCCCGATCTCATTCGCTACTACCTTGAGGATGAGCCAATCATCCCCAATGTGCCCACCTATCTCTGTGCTCGCGACGACGAGCGCGCCTATGTTCTCGAACATCTGGATGAGTTGGTGGTGAAAGCCGTCGATGGGGCTGGCGGCTACGGCATGCTTGTCGGCCCCCACGCCAGCGCCCAAGAGCGGGCCGACTTCGCCGATATTATTCGTGCCAAGCCAACCAAGTACATCGCCCAGCCCACGCTCTGCCTCTCGCGGGTGCCTACCCTCATCGATGGCACCGTGCAGCCCCGCCACGTCGACCTTCGCCCCTATATTCTCAATAGCGGTGAATCCATCTACGTGCAACCGGGCGGCCTCACCCGCGTCGCCCTGCGAAAGGGCTCTCTGGTCGTGAATAGCTCCCAGGGCGGCGGTAGCAAAGACACCTGGGTGCTTTCTGAATAGTCAATTTACTGGAATATTCATATATTTCCTGCTACCGCAGCAAGGAGTCCTGCATGCTCAGTCGTGTCGCTGATGCCATTTACTGGATGGGCCGCTATGTCGAACGGGCCGAAAACATTGCCCGCTGCCTAGACGTTACCCTCTCGCTCATGCTCGACACCCCCTTCGAGGCCCATGGCGACCAATGGCAGGCGCTGATCTCCACCACCGGCGATCGGGAGGAGTTCTTTAAGAGCTACGATACCCCAGATCCGGCATCGGTGGTGCGCTTTACCTCCCTCGATCGGGCCCATCCCAATTCCATCGTCAGCTGCCTGGCCAATGCCCGCGAGAATGCCCGCTCGGTACGCGAAGTCATTAGCCGCGAACAGTGGGAAAGCCTCAATCGCTTTTACCGCATGATCGATGGCGCTCAGCTAGATCCTCAGGACATCGCCGGTCTAAGCGGTTTTTATGCATCGGTGCGCCAGCAGGCCGCCCTCTTCCAGGGCCTCTCCGACAGCGTCTGGAGTCACGATGAGGGCTGGCATTTCATGCGCCTCGGCACCGCCATCGAACGGGCCGACCAAACCTCGCGCATCCTCGACGTCAAATACTTCCTCCTTTTGCCCACCAATTCCCATATCAATTCCGCCTATGATCTGGTGCAGTGGTCGGCCTTACTTTCCTCGGCCAGCGCCGCCCAGATGTATCGGCAGCGTTATCACGTTACCAGCCCCCGTCATGTCTGCGAATTCCTGATCTTTGACAATGCCTTCCCCCGCTCTATCCGGCACTGTATTGATCGCGCTAATTCTGCTCTCCACGCCATTAGCGGCAATCCTATCGGTTACGGCGGCTACGAGAGCGAGCGCCTCCTGGGCCGCCTGCGCTCACACCTTGCCTACGGCACCGTCGACGATGTCTTCGGCCGCGGCCTGCATGAATATATCGATGACGTTCAGGGGGCGCTGATCAGGGTCTCTGCCAGTATTGCCGAAGACTTTTTTAGCGGTCGATCCCGGTCTGGGGTAAATTCCTGAGCCCAAGGCGGCTTAAAGCCTGCCGGGAAGACGAATGCCCCTTTCGCCGGACAGGTTTCTCGCGTGAAAAATGCCCCTCCTGATCAATTTTTGCAGGCCGATCTGGGGATCAGCACTGCCCTGTTCCTGAGCCTTGCTGCCCGCTTGCCATGACGATACTGCGCAAACTGTGACACCTCTTGCCCCCACCATTCCCTCAACTGCGCTTTGGCTCGAAGATCGCGATCGCCAAGGCGAGCTTCTGCCAGCCTGGGAAACCGTCGACCATTTTGTAAATATTACCCCATTCCGAGAGTTTCAGCACCTGGAAAGCCTACTCGCCGCCCGCCTGCGTGAGCAGGCCATCACCTATGTGCCGCATGGGGATCCAGGGGACGAGAGCAGCGTCGATAAGCTTGAACCCTGGCGCCTCGACCCCATCCCCATGGTCCTTGGCGATGAGGATTGGCAGCTTTTGCGACAGGGGGTAATCCAGCGTGCCCAGATGTGGTCTGCCATGCTTGATGATATTTATCAGGACATGCGACTGCTGCGCGATGGCATTCTGCCACCGGCTTTGGTGCTGGCTAATCCCGGCTATCTACGGGCAGCCAAGGGCTGGCAGCCCCAGGGCGGCAGTCGGCTGGTGCATCTCGCCGTCGATGTCATACGCGGCCACGATGGCCGCTGGCTGGCGGTGGCTGACCACAGCCTGGGCTTAAGTGGCATGGGCCACGCCGTGGAAAACCGTGCCGTGGTTGCCCGTGCCCTGCCTGATCTTTTCGCCTGTTCTCGCGTGCAACGCCTGGGAAGCTTTCTGGAAAACCTTAAAGGCGGCTTGGAATCATTGGCTCAGAGCGCTGAAAGCCCACGCATTGCCCTGCTTAGTCCAGCCGGTGCCGATCATCCCCACGCCTTTGAGCAGGCCTACCTCGCCCGTTACCTCGGCTATGAAGTGGTGGAAGGGCGAGACCTGACCATGCGCGGGAATCAGGTGTTTATTAAAACCCTTGGTGGCCTCCAACGCATCGACGTCATCCTGCGTCAACTATCCGATCTGCGCTGCGATCCCCTGCTGGTCGACGGCAATGGGGATGGCCCAGCCGGGCTTTTAGCGGCAGCCGCAGCCGGCGGCGTTGCCATTGCCAATGCCCTTGGCTGTGGCCTGATTCACCATCCCGGATTTGCCGCCCATCACCTGCGCCTCTGCCGCCACCTCCTCGCCGAAGAACCAATTCTCCGCAGCCCGGACTGTCACTGGTGTGGCGATGACCCTGGCGATGGCCAGGGCTGGTACTGCAAACTGGAAGGCGATCAATTACGTGGCGTTGATGCCAGCGGTCTCAGCGCCCAGCAGCGAGTAAGCTTTCTCAAACAGCTGCGCCTGCAGCCCTGGGCCTGGACCCGTTGCCCAGCCCTGGTGCCGAGTCGCGCCCCAACCTGGAATGGCGGACTATTAAGCCACCAGCCAGTACGGTTGCGCCTCTTTGCCACCTGCCGCAATGGCCAATGGTCGGTCATGCCCGGCGCCCTCACCCATGTTCTTGCCGGTGAATTGCCACAGCCGGCCCAGCTCTGGCAGGCGAGTGGTGCCAAGGATACCTGGATTGCCAGCCAGCAGCAGCAAGAAGATCTCCCTGCCCCCCTCGCTCTGCAGGATCCCCTGGCCCTGCGCCGCGGCGGTGTTGATGTACCCAGCCTGCTGCTTGATGATTTGTACTGGCTGGGCCGCTATGTCGAACGTGCTGAAACCATTGCCCGCATTGTCCGCTGCGCATTGGGCCTGCACGCCGACCAGCGCGATAGCGACTCTGATGGCGCCCGCGACGCCTGCCTTAATATACTCGTCTCCATGGGGGCAGTTGGTGAACTTGAAGAAGATGAAGAAATCGATGAACGCCTGCTCATCAGCGCCTTAATTGATACCGAACAAAGCGATAGCCTGTGCATGGTACTGGGACGCATTAATGAAATGGCCAGCCGCGTCCGCTCTCGCCTATCCCGAGATGCTTGGCGCAGCCTGCGCGACCTTGCCACCCGCATGGACGAGGCAACCATCGACAGCGAGCGCCGGGCCAACTCCGCCGGCGCCCTTTGCGATGAAATCATCGATCGCTGCGCCGCCCTCGCCGGCGCCCTCGCAGAAAATACCGTACGCGGCCATAGCTGGAATTTCTTAGACCTTGGACGGCGCTGCGAACGAGCAGTGAACACCACCCTCTTATTACAGGCCGCCGTCGGCCCAGCGGTAACTCGCACCCACCTGGAAATGATGCTGGAAGTGGCCGATAGCCTGCTCACCTACCGTGCCCGCTACCGCGGACGACTGCAGCCGGCGCCTGTCATCGATCTGCTTTTCTCCGATGATACAAACCCCCGCTCTCTCCTCTTTCAATTGCAGGCGATGCAGCGGCGCTTCGAAGCCCTGCCGCGAGACCAACAGCTGGTTGGCCCATTCCCGGCCCAAGCCAGTGCGATTAGTCTGACAGCTTTGGTAATGAGCGCGGATGTCATCGCCCTTTGCACGGATCAGGGCGCGGCCCTCGCTAAAAGCCTCGACCATATTCTCACCGTGCTTTGGGGTTGTTCCGAACAAATTGCCCTCACCTGGTTTAACCACGCCCCCGCTCACGCCAGCCGTGAAGCTCCATCCTGGAGCCTGCTAAAGGACTCATGAAATATCGCGTCCAACATAAAACCACCTATAGCTACGACGACTTTGTCGTCGAATCCCATCACAGCGCCCACCTCTGTCCCCGCAGTTTACCTCATCAGCTGGTAGAGGACTATCGCCTGCTAGTCAATCCGACCCCTACTCACCAAGGGTCGCACACCGATGTGCATGGGAATTTGGTTGAACTGCTGCACATCCATCAGCCCCATCGACAGCTTGAAGTCTGCGCCGAGAGCGTGGTCACCTGCAGCCGGAAAAATTTGCCCCAGGTGATCCCGGTGGAGATTGACAGCAGCCTGGAGGATTGGCAGCGCTCCTGCGCCAGCCAATGGCAACTCGCCGAATTCCTTCTGCCCAGCCCCCACACCCAGCCTTTGGCCGAACTCCAGGCCTGGGCCAGCACCTGGCTTGCCCCCCGGCGTAGCGTGTTCCAAGCCCTGCGCGATCTTACCCAGGCGATCCATCAAAATTTCGCCTACGCTCCAGGATCAACCCACATAAACACCCCCCTATCCACCGTCTTTACCCAGCGCAGTGGTGTCTGCCAAGATTTTGCCCACCTGATGCTTAGCGCCCTGCGCAGCGCTGGCATCCCCGCCCGCTATGTCAGCGGTTATTTAGAAACCCTGCCGCCACCAGGGCAAGAACGCCTGGTCGGCGCCGATGCCTCCCATGCCTGGGTGGCAGCTTATCTGCCGGCCTATGGCTGGATCGATTACGATCCTACAAACAATTGCATCGTCGGCCAAGCCCACATTACCGTAGCCTGGGGCCGGGATTACGATGATG
>REDX01000278.1 GCA_007695355.1 Planctomycetota bacterium | reverse complement strand
GATATCTTCTCCCCATCCGTGGCCTTAGAAGCCGTCGTGCACGACCTGGCACGGGGTTCTGACCCTGCAGAGCGCCACCCAGCAACCCCTTCAAGGAGCCCTCAGCTTCAGTGGTATTGCCCGTTGGGGCTTAAAACGCTTAATGCCATTGGTCTCCAGATCGGCCAGGCAAAAGCGATTGCCGATAAACGTCAGTCGTCCATCGACCGTCGCCTTTTCGTCCTTGGCTTGGTGCCCGCGCAGCGGGTTGATCATGGCGACGGCGGTATTTCCGCCCAATAGCTGAGATTAGGCCGGACAGGGGCGGCTGCCTAATTGACCAATAAATTCCTGGAGTTGGTTGCTAATCCGCGCCTCGTCAAAGGCGCGGGGGTCAACCATATCCGCTTCGATGACGAGGTGGGGAATACCGGCGTCGCGATAGCCGGGGAGGCGGCGTTTGACGTAGGAATTCCAGATGCCGCAACTACGGTTCCAATGGCAGACGATGCCATCGATCTGGTAGTCGCGGACCAGATCCTTGGTCCAGTCCAGAACCCAGGCGCCACTGCGATTCATGGTATTCCAGGCGTAACGTTCGGTGACGCTTTCCCAGGGCTGGTCGAGATCGAATTGGAACCACCAGCTATGGGTATACGTAGAGCAGACGAAGGCGGCATCCAGGGCGGCGCAGGTGCTGGCCAACCAATTTTTACGCGGCCAAATGGGGATGGCATCCCAGAGCAGGCGGATGCGTTCATTGGCGATGGCATGGCTATGGCTGTTTACCCGGGCGGTGAGCTCTTGGTGTAATTCTCGGTAGTAATCAATGCAGAGTTCGCTGCCGCGGGCGATGACAATGGGAGCCATGGCCTGGAAGGCGTCGGTATTGGTCCAGGGGCTGGGTTTTTGCCGAGCCAATTCCAGGCAGTCCTGCCAGAGGCGATTGGCAGTATCGCTCATGGCGACGATCTTGGCAAAATAGGCCTCGTCAAAGCGGGTGCCGAAGCGGGCGCAGATATCGTCGACATGTTGGCGCAATTGGGCTCGGAAGCCGCTGAGTTGGCCGGGGACATAGGCATCGCTGCGCAGGGGTACGGCCTGCAAGAGATAGTGCGGAATATCGCGGCCCTGGCCTGCCTCTATGCCGGCTACCGCATCGCCCCAGCGGGCAACCACGCTGCACTGGCTATCGCAGGAATAAAAGAGGTCTGGTGGCGGCAGCCCTGCTATCGGCGAACCGGCGCCAAGTAACACGCCGATATCGGCCTGGGCATAGCTACAGAGTTTAGGGCCCAGGTGGCCGGCCGCCTCGGCGGCGCTAATGGCATCGCCGCTCCAGGGATTGGCGGGATCACGGGTTGGCGAAAGGGCGCCCAGCATGGCGGCGTGGTTTTCGGGATAGACCGGAATCACGCCGCAGGCGAGGAGAACCTCGGCTGGGGCAAAGGCCGAGCACCAGGCCACTGGCCGACCACTGGCGCGAACGGACTCATACCAGGCAAAAATATCGAAGCGGGTGTGGAGTTTACGGGGGGAAGGGGCAGTGCTCACTGGTTTATCGCCTCCAGGCGATGGATGCGGACGGCACCACCGCGAATGTGCAGGCTGAGTTGGGAAGGCTGTAGGGCCGATACGGGGGCCGTCCACAGGGTCTCGCCGCTGCGGTCTTGGATCCACCAGCGCTGCGCATTCCAGCTCAGCCTTAGTGCATAAGGATCGCTATCAAGCCCCGACCCGGGGAGGCTAAAGGAACCCGAGACGGCTCCGGCGTCGGCGGACGGTGCCATCATTACGCTTATGAGCGCTAGATTGCCCAAGGCTTGAACTTCCAAGCTGAGAGCCTGTTCCTGGTTAGCGAGTTGCAGCTGCAGGCTATCGAATGGCCGTCCATCAAGATCGGGAATGGGGCTGAAAAGCCATAGGAGCTGCCCCTCTGGAAGGGGGGCAAAGCGACGCTGCATGCTTGCCGCTTCACTGCTGGCGAAACCATCAATGGCATAGGGCTGGTCTGGCTTGGCTTCCTCCGAGGAACCCCAGCCAGCATCGACATTCTGCCAGTCGTTGAGGCGGTTGGCGTAATCGGTTTGCCACAGCAGGCCGCTGGGCAAAAGGTTCTCGCTGGCTGGCTCAGCAGTGGCGCTGGCTTGCGCGGTAATGCTGAGCGTTGGTTCTACGGGCGGCCCTGGATCGCTGAGGCTGAGGTCTCGGCTGGGGCCCGGCCTGAAGAAGAGGAGGCCGATAATGAGCGCTACCGCGGCCAATCCAACCAGGGCCATCCAGGGCTTGTATGCAGTGGTAGCGACTACCGCTGCGCTGCTATTGAGGCGATGCAACTCGCTTAAAAGCTCTTGGTAGTCGGCAGGGCGTCTGCTTGGGTCTGGATGTAAACAGCGTCCGATGAGTCTGCTCAAGGGCAGATCGGGAAGTTTATCTTTGAGGCGTTTGCGAATTTGCGGCTCATCGCTCTTGGCGATGACAATTTTGGAGAGGCTGTTTTCAGGAAATGCCCGCTCTCCGCACCAGGCTTGAAAGAGGACGCAGCCGAGGGCATAGATATCGGCTCGGTGATCGACGCTTGCTGGGTCATCGAACTGCTCTGGCGCCATGGCGCTGGGGGTGCCGACGGAGACCCCGCTGGCGGTGAGGCCGGAGGCTAAGTCCTGCTGATTATCCACCGGCCGAGCCAGGCCCATATCGGCAAGTTTGGCAATAAAGGGCAGGGGTTGCTGATCCGGCTGTGTGGGATCCCGCGGCGCGGCGCAGAGGATGTTTTCGCATTTAACATCACGGTGAATGACACCGGCTTCGTGGGCGTGCTTGAGGGCCTCGGCCATACTCATACCGAGGGCCTTAACTTGGTCGCCGTTGAGCGGGCCTTGATCCTTAATCCAATGGGCCAGGTCGGGGCCGGCGATAAGCTCCATAATCAGATAGCAGGCCCCCGCATCGCTAATGCCGGCTTGGTAGCAGGTGACCAAATGGGGGTGATTAAAGCGGGCCAGGGTTTGCGCTTCCCGCTGAAAGCGGGCGCGGAAGGCTTCATCGCTACTTGCACTGGGGTGCAGGACTTTAACTGCCACTGGGCGATTAATCCAATCCTGGTGGCCGGCGTAAACCACGCCCATGCCGCCCCGTCCCAATTCTTGGCCAATGCGCACCTGGGGAATTCGTGGCAGGGGCTGGTTGGCCATGAGGTGGGTGGCCTGGCCGGCTTCGTCTCGGCCCTGCAGGGTTATTGGGGTAGTCGCCTGTTGGCCGCTGATGGGCGGCATGGGCGTTGTTGGGTTATCGGACTCGTTGGTAGCCATTGCTGGGAAGTTTTAGGGGAGGGCGTCAATGGCCGCTAGGATGTCGTCGACGCTGGGCCGATCCATTAAGTCGCGGCCAATGTAGGCATAGCGCACCATTCCTGGAGCATCGAGGATAATGGTTGAGGGCAGGGCTAGCTCGGCGCCGATATTGAGCTGGGAGATGAGGGTCATGTCCACATCCAAGGCCACTTGGAATGGGGGTAATGGTTTGTCGCCAAGGCTCTCCACGGCGCGCAGGAATTGGGGCAGGGAAGTGGCGGGGCCGGGATAGACAATGTGCAGACTGACACCGCGCTTGGCGAGCTCTGCTTGTCGATCCAGCAGGGCTCGGGTTTGACCGCCACAATAGGGACAGATGGAGCCGGCGAAGCCGCGTAGGATCACCACCAACTGGGGGCTGCCACGTTGACTGTCGAGGTCGAGAATGCCGCCACCGGCTTGAATAAAGCGGCGTTGTGGCAAAGGTTTGCCCAGTAGTGCAGCGCCGCGGGCATTGCCGCTTAGGCTGGCGGGGGTGGCGGCGGCGGGGCTGCCATAGCTGCGGGATCGATAGCTGCTGCCGGGTCTCCTTGCGGATGCGCTGCCGTAGGCGAATTCCCCTTCGCCGGCGTAAACGGAGGCAGCGAGGCGGGCTCGTTCCTCCTCCATTAAACTGAGTCCGCCTTGGCCAACACTGGGCGCGGGTGAGGCTTCGACGCCGATCTCTGGCCAGAGCAAAGGCGGTGCTAAGGCCTGGAGTATTTCTTCGGCTGCGGCCAGCGATTCGGGATTTAGCTCTTGCCGATGGCCGGCCCAACTTTCAACCTCATCAGGGTTCAGTTCATGGACCGACTGATAGTGCCACTCGTTTTCGGTAAGACGCCAAAAGCCGCGCCAGTGGCCCCGTTGATCCTGCTCGGCCAAGCCCAGGCCGCCCTCGGGGTCAAGCTTCTGGACCCAAGTTCCAGTATCGCCGGTAAGGCGCAGTTTGCCGCGATGGGGATTGAAGTCCACTATGCGGCCGTCCTCGAGGTTTAACTGCACTGGTGCCTCAGCCAAGGGCTGTTCGCGCCCCTGCCACAGGAGGCGACTCTCTGCCAAGCTGCCATCGGCCTGCCAGCGCTGCCAGCCGAGGGCTCGGGCGCCATCAATAAAGACTCCACTGATAAGCCGATGACCCTGGGGGTGGTGGTAGGTCCAGAGGCCAATTTGCCGGTTGGCTAGGTAAAGTCCCTGGCTGGCCAGCTGACCATTGTCATGGAAGTGCTGCCATTGGCCATCGCGTAGGCCGCGGTGATAACTGCCCGCGGCGGCCAATTTGCCATTGGAATAATGGTATTGCCAGGGGCCCTGGCGCAGATTGTTTCGCCAGGCCCCGGTGGCGATAAGCCGCCCGTCTTGATCCCGGTATGACCAGTCCCCTACCTGCAGATTGCCCCGCATTTCGCCGCTGGCCTGGGTTTGGCCATCGGCCAAGGTGGCGTCGACGGGGCGGGGGCCGCAGGCGGCAATGAGGACGCAGAGGGCCGAGGCGGCGAGGGGTATCATTAGCTTGGTCATGGGGTCCTCATCGTTTTCCAACAGGCGGCACAGCGGGAAAAGTCAGGTGTACCATAACGGCACAGGCCCGGTCGCAATGACCGGGCCTGTGGAGCATGGTGACGAATGGAGTCACCGTTCAACTACTGGGCGCTAAGCACCTCAAGGCGCGCCACCGCTCGTTTGCCCCATTTGGTATTGGGCAGGGTGCTGGCAAGCTGGCTAAAGCCATCTCGGGCCTGGTCCCGTTCCCGCGCATTGCGGGCGATGGTTAATTCCTGCAGCCGGAAAAAGGCAGTACGGGCACGCAACTCGTCCGCCAGGTCCGGGTTACGGGCGGCATTGCGCAGTTCCGTGGTTAAGGTCCGCTGTTGCTGGGCAAGATTGCGGATGCCACTGGCCTGCATGTGGTCAAAGAGGCGTTGAGCGGCATCGTGGGTGGCGATATTAGCAATCGGCAGGCTTAGCTTTTCAAAGCGCTCAATCAGATGCTGCTCAACTCGCTCAAGCAGGAGTTGTGCCTGTTCAGCCACTTCACCGCGGCCACGGGCAACCTGGGCGAGGGGGGCTACGGCGGCGTAGTTGCCGGTGGTTAAATACCACCAAGCGCGCTTGGCTTCGACATCGGTAATGCCTTCGCTGCTAATCGGATGTTTGCCGAATTGCTCTGGTTTCCAGGACTGCAGCGGGGCCAAAGAATTCCCGCGCTGGGCTCGGCCATCAGCATTGAGAATGCCTCCGAGATTGTAGGTGCGGGCGCCGGTGAGAGGGGTGCCAGCGAAGATCACGCCAGAGGCGGGATCATCCGGAACTCCAGAGCGCAGGAGTAGGCTGCGCAAAGATTGGATATCACCATCGCTGGTGGTCACCACGATATGGAGGGGGAGGTGTTCAGCGTTCCGACGATCGACTAACTGCCGAATCGCGTCCAGAGTCCTGGACGGGAAGCCACCTCAAACGCGACAGAAGGCGAAAACTGCCACCGTGAAACCGGTGAAGTCTTCAACCGTGCGCGGCTGTCCATCCAAGAAATTCATGGCGGCAAAATTGGCATCAGTGGCGGCATGCAGGCGCTGCGGCAGCATGGCCGTCAGGATTAGCGCCAGCGGCAGCATAACCGCGCCAAGCAGGGCGAGCGGACGTTGCATAGGGGCTCTCCAGGGGTTGTGTGCCGTTTGCTGCCCGTCCCCAAAGCGGAGAAGGTAGTACGGCACAAAAGTTATACATCTAGTCTAGGCCCTGAAATCCTCCTTGCAAGCCGTATCATCGGAGGTGAGCATATAACCATGACCTCACAGCTTCGCCTCCTCCCGGCCGTTGACACCGTGGCCCAAGCCCTGGACCCGCAGCTGCCAGCGGCTTTGCGCAACCACTGCTCCCGCTTGGCCCTGGCGGAACTGCGACAGCGCCATCTTCAGGCAGGCTTGATCTGGGAGGGGGCTGAGCAGGCCCTAAGCCTAGCCTGCGAGGGGGCCAGAGATCGCCTCGCTGCCTTGCAGGCCCCGGCCCTGCCGCCGGTTATCAATGCTACCGGCACCGTCTTGCATACCGGATTGGGGCGGGCACCCCTAAGCCCGCGGGCCCAAGCTGCCGTATCCCGGGTGGCCGCGGGTTACTGCTGGCTGGAAATGGACCGCAGCAGCGGCGAGCGAGGCAATCGGCAAAGCCACGTTGAAGCCATGCTCTGCACCCTGAGTGGAGCCGAGGCGGCTCTGGTGGTCAATAACTGCGCCGGCGCCACGGTGCTCATTCTCCAGGCCCTGGCCCAGGGCCGGGAAGTGCCGGTGAGCCGCGGTGAACTGGTAGAGATTGGCGGTAGTTTTCGCATTCCCGAAATCATGGCCTGCGCCGGCTGTCGCTTGGTGGAGGTGGGATCGACCAATCGCACCCACCGTCGGGATTATGAGCGAGCCATGGGCCCCGACACCGCCCTTTTGCTGCGGGTCAATCAAAGCAATTTTGTCCAGGCGGGATTTACCGCCCAGGTGTCCACCCAAGAGCTGGCCACCCTGGCCCAGGCCCATCAGCTACCCCTAGTGGTGGATCAGGGCAGTGGCGGCATTCTCAATATGCGCGATTGGGGCTATGCCGCCGAGCCGATCCAGGCCGACCTCGCCGCCGGAGCGCAGCTGGTCTGCGGTTCCGGGGATAAGCTCCTCGGCGGGCCGCAGGCGGGAATTATCCTCGGCGGCCGCGAATGGGTGGCGCGCTGCGCTGCTCATCCCTTGGCCCGGGCCCTGCGCGTCGATAAACTCACCCTTGCTGCCCTGGCCGCCACCCTCCAGGACTACCTCTTTAGCGACCCGGCCCTAGCGGTACCGAGTTTATTGATGCTTTCCGCTGATGCCGCGGCTGCCCGCCAGCGCGCCGAAGCCATCCAGCAGGCCCTGGGCTGCGGTAGCGTTGAGGCCAGCCGCGGCGCTGTTGGCTCCGGCGCCCTACCCACCGATGGCCCGGAGAGCTGGAGTTGGGTCCTCGCCGGCTCGGCCCAGCGCCGGCAGCGTCAACTGCGCCTGGGGGAACCCAGCGTGGTTGGCCGCATCCGCGAAGATCGCCTCCTCATCGACTGCGCCACCGTCTTTGATCAACAGCTACCGGATCTCATCGCGGCCCTGCGCAAGGTGCTCTAAAAGAAAGCCGCGGAATACATTGAGCTCCCACGGTGCCTTGAGATCCTCTCCATCGAACCCTAGGCGGCGCAAAGCTTATCCCCGGGAGCGCGGATCTCCAGATCGGCCAGCAAAAAGCCCTGACAGGGCTATTTTGCTCTAAAAGCATGCCCAGCGAAGCTGACATATCTTTTCCAGACAAGCTTTGAAATCATGTGGCTGGGCCGCCGGGGTCGATTGCTCGACCCCGGCAGGCAACGGGCTTGAATAGCCCAAACACAAAAACCCTAGGAGGCCCAGCCATGCGCATTCTATCCTTTGACCTCGGCGACTTCAACGCTGATTCCGCCTGGAAGCTGCTGGATACTGACAGCGGCGAAACCG
>REDX01000095.1 GCA_007695355.1 Planctomycetota bacterium | reverse complement strand
GGGGTTATAATAGTACGGTTCATATGAACACTTTTCAAGCTGGCAATGGCCCTGAGGATGGATTTCTGGAGGACACGCCAGAGCTGCGTTCTTGGTGGCGACTATACGATCAACACTTGCAAGATCAAGGGGTTAAGGATAGCGCTCGGCCCTGGTATCAGCGCCGGGTGCGGCAGTTGTTGCAGCGGCATCCGGGCGTTCATCCGGGGGCTTTGCAGGCCGCCGATATCGTGGCTTTTTTAACTGCGTTAGGCGGTATGAACTTAGCTGATTGGCAGCGGCTTCAGGCGCTTGATGCGCTGGAGCGTTTCGGGCGTTATGCTCGGATGCCTTGGGTTGATGGCCCAATCACCTGCCAGGATCGGGTTTATGGTGGGGCTGGTGAGGGTGCTGGGATTGATTGGCAGGGCTGGCGTCGGCGCTGGTCGACGGCAGCGGGGCCGGAAGAGGCGGCGATGCTTGAACGCGGGCGGCTGCCTGAGGATCCGGCCATGCGGCGTTTCGTTTTGCGTTTGCGCCTGCGCCATCGCAGCCTGCGCACGGAGCAAAGCTATGTGCAATGGGTTGAACGCTGCCTGCACTTTCATGACTTCTCCGTGGGAGCGGATTTGCAGCCGCAGCACATTGGGCCTTTCCTCGATTTTCTCGTCGGTGAGCGCGGTGTTTCGGGGAGCACTCAGCGTCAGGCTTTGTGTGCTTTGGTTGATTTTATGCGCGAGGCCCAGGGCTTATCAGAGGTGGATATTGGGGACTATCGGCCAGCCAAAAGTCCGCGGCAGGTGCCTACGGTCCTTAGCCGGGAGGAGGTAAAAGCCCTTTTGGCTCAGTTGCAGGAACCGGCATTGGCGCTGCTGGTGTCCCTCCTCTATGGCGCTGGCTTGCGTCTAAGCGAGGCTCTGCGCCTGCGGGTGAAGGACCTGGATTTGGCCAATGGCTTAATCCAGGTGCAGTTTGGCAAGGGCGGTACGAGCCGCCGCACTCCCCTGCCGCAGGTTTGCCGGTCGGCCATTGAAGAGCAATTAGCCAGGGCGGCGGCCCAGCATCGCCAGGATCTGGAATTGGGCTACGGCAAGGCTTCGATGAGCCCGGAATTGGTGGCAAAATTTGCTGAGAGCGCTTCCCAGTGGGCTTGGCAGTATGTCTTTCCCTCGGCGCGCTTGGCTGTGGATCCGCGGGATGGCAAGGTGAAACGGCATCACCTGGATGCCTCCCATGTCCAGAGGGTGGTGCGTGAGGCGGCACGACGGGCGGGCATTTCCAAGCGTTGCACCTGTCACACCCTGCGCCACTCCTTCGCCACCCATCTCTTAGAGGCCGGCTCTGACATTCGCACGGTGCAAGAACTGTTGGGCCATCAGGATGTGGCAACAACGATGATCTACACCCATGTCCTCAATCGTCCAGGATTGAGTGTTCGTTCACCGATTGATAGTTTGCTCTAGGTAGGTGACGGCTTGATGGGCAAGGATTATGCCTGTCGGCTGCGTGGCCCCCCGTGTCCTGACACCTCTATAGCATTCGAGATTCTTTGCGGGGCGGCGCCTTAGGGGACTTTCAAGCCTTGGGAAGCTGCACGGGGCATAGCCATCTGCCAGGCGTAAATCTGCCAGGCGTAAAAAGCGATAACGCTCCGCGAGCGCAGCGTGGGCGGTGATTTTTTACCCTTTGGGGTATGCCACCGCTTCCACCTGCTTGGAGGGCAGGATTAGAGGCTTATGTGCTGTCATAACTATGCCATGTTTAGGGCCTTTGCTTGGTGATTCAAGGCGGAATTTTTGGATCTTCGCCCCCTCTGGGCATCCCGGCTTTAGGCATGCCCAAAGCTGCCGCTACCCCCCTCTGCGGTTCAGGCAGGAACCTTATCGGGATGTCAGGCTCGATATGGACGCTTTTAGACTGGTGGCGTCGCGGTTTTTAGTCCTTGCTGGGGGGGAGGCGGCAGGCAGGGCGGGCCCACTCTTGGCTTGGCTCGAGCTTCCTCATGACAGCCTAAGGCGTCCCGCTTATTCGGCCCTCGTATGGGCCGGGAGTCAGCCCCGAAAAAAGCCCCCGCTAGTGCATGGCTGGCGGGGGCTTAGGGGTGGTGGCCTCGGGCGGATTCGAACCGCCGACACGCGGATTTTCAGTCCGCTGCTCTACCAACTGAGCTACAAGGCCGCATCTGATCCGGGCTTCAAGGGCAGGCCCGATGCGTTGCGAGCGGGGATGCTAGGGAACTGGCAGGCCATGGCAAGCCCCGGGTTTGGCAGGCCTTGGCCTGCCCTTAACATTCTAACCGTCTTGGCCAGGGTCAGCAGATGACAGGCCGTTAGGCCCCTCACCATGGCCCAGCTTTGCGCCCATCAGCCCTTCGGTAAGCCGCAGATTGATTGCGCCCCAGAATTTATAAGTCATTGTTTTGATATGACTTATGAATGCTGGGGCAGAGACTGGGCGTTGCCACCTGGGGGCAAGAGGGCAATGGCGGGAAGCTAAGGCCAAAAACCAGGGGAAACCCGCTGCGCGGGTGCTATTTTCCCTGGCGCACTGGAGTGCGCCAGTCCCAGGTTGGCCTTAGCTTCCCGCTATTGGGCAAGAGGGCCCAGCGGCGCCTGCGACAAGGGATTGCGCCCTAAAGTAGATTTTGCGGCCCTGAAGCTTTGAGGCGATCGACAATCGCTTTGACTTCCTGGGATTGGCCCTTGGGGCACACCAAGATGGCGTCGGCGGTGGCGACGACGGTGAGGCCTTCGAGGCCGATGGCGGCAATGGTTTGCCCCGAGCGACTAAGCAGCAGGGAATCGCGGCAGTCGATGGCCAGGGTTTCGCCCTGGTGGATGACGCCTGCCTCATCGGCGGGGAGGTGATCGTAGAGGGCGTCCCAGCTGCCCACATCGTCCCAGTCGAAGTCACCGGTAACGACTTTTATGTCGTCGGCCTGTTCGAGCAGGGCGTAGTCGACGCTGATTTTCTTGAGCGGTTCGTAGGCCTCGGCAAGGGCGGCGGCGAAGGCATCGCTGCCCCAACTATCGGCCACCGGGGCCAGGGCTTTGACCAGCCAGGGGGTGTGCTGGGAGAGGGCCGAGAGCACCACGTCGGCGCGCCAGGTAAAGATGCCAGAGTTCCAGCGGTAGTCGCCGCTGTCGACATAGGATTGGGCAGTGGCGGCATCGGGCTTTTCAACAAAGCGATCTACCTTGCGCACGCTGACCCCATCTTCGCTGCGATGGAGTTCCTCGGCCACCTTGACATAGCCATAGCCAGTGCTGGCAAAGCGGGGGGTAATGCCGTAGGTGACGAGGCCGCCGCCATGGGCAGTTTCCACGCCCACCTGCAGGGCGCGCTGAAAGCGATCGGCGGGGCCGATGACCTGGTCGGCGGGGAGGAGGATCATGGTGGCTTCGCTATCGAGACGCTCGACCAGGAGGGCGGCGAGACAGACGCAGGCGGCGGTATCGCGGCCCACCGGCTCGGCGACAATGTGCTCGGGCGGCAGCATCGGTAATTGGCGACGGGTTTCGGCGGCGAGTTGCTCGGTGGTAATAACCAGAACGCGCTCGGCAGGAATATAGGGCTGGAGGCGGGCCACCGTGGCCTGAATCATGGTGGTATCGTTAAGGATATTGAGCAGTTGCTTGGGATTGGCGGCGCGGCTGAGGGGCCAAAAACGGGTGCCGGAGCCGCCGGCCATAATCACGGCGTAAGGTGCTTTGTGACTCATGAATGTCCTTTCGTGGAAGTCGTCTCGATTCTATGGCCCGGGGGCCAGGGGGCAGGCAGCAACTTAGCGCCGCTGCTGGGCTACTAAAAGGCGATTGAGCGGGTGCTGTGGGGCCTCACTCGTGACGCACTCTATAAGAACCATGCCCAAAGAGCGGCAGATCCGACGCAGACCCAGGCGATGCGCTTCGACTTGGGCCCGGTAGGCTTTAGCCAAGGCCCGCGGCTCGGCGACAATTTCCATTTCGCCTTCCAGGCCGACAAAGCGACTCACGTCGGCAATGCGGAAATCACGCTCGTCCTCATCGAGAATCCAGACCAGGGCCACATCATGGCCGCGCTGCACCAGCCGTTTCAAGGCTGCGTCGATGGCATCAAGGCTGCTAAGGCAATCGGAGAAGAGGACAGTGAGGCCGCGGCGGTAACCGGGGCTGCCGATGTGCTGCAGGGCAGTAAAGGCGGTGCCTTCGCCCCGAGGCTGGTGGGCCTCTAAATCGGCACAGATGCGGGTGAGTTGGTCTTGGCGGGCGGGCCGGCGCTCGGTGATTTCCTGCTCGGCAAAGATCAGCAAGCCGGCCCGGTCTTGCTGATGCAGTACCAGATAGGCGAGGCTGGCGGCGAGAATGGCGGCGTAGCGGTATTTACTGACGGCGCTGCGCGCGCCCTGGAAAGCCATGCTGCCAGAGCCATCGACAAGGAGGCTGCAGCCAAGATCGGTTTCGGCCTCGTAGCGCTTCAAAACCAGGCGATCCCGACGGCCCAGCACTTTCCAGTCAAGGTGGCGCAGGTCATCACCGGGCACGTAGGGGCGGTGGTCAGCGAAATCGACGCTATGGCCCTTGAAGGGCGAGCGGTGAGAGCCAGCATTCAATCCATCCACTACCGCCCGCGCCGCCACATCCAAGGCATGCAATTGGGCCAGGGCCTCGACCGAAACCAGCGATGACGGGGCAGATGCTGCCATAGGTGGGGATCATAGGCCCTGGGCAAGGACGGGCAAAGGGCTTTTAAGCTGGAGGCGAGAGACAGCGGCACGTCAAGGTCAGAAAGCTGGCCACCAGAACCGATCACGTAGGTGGCTTTAGGGCAGTTGACCTCCGCTTTTTTACTGGGCATTGGCGCTGAGCGGCTCTTTGCTTGTCTTGAATGGGCCAAGCTAATCCTTGAATCTCACTCGGGCGAACATGAAGGCTGCACAGGGGGCGGAGGGTGGCCGGTCCTGGTCTTCCCTTAGCGGATACGGGCCTAACATGCCCCCCTCATTGCCCCGGCAGTGCTTCACTAATCTCCTCAATGCCCCCTGGAGCCCCCATGCTTGAGTCTTCCTTTGGTTCCTTCTCCGACGATGGCCGCGAATACATCCTCACCAAGCCCTTGCTTGATCGCCCCTGGATGAACACCCTCTCCAATGGCAATTGGTGCTATGTCGCCAGCCATTTGGGCGGCGGCTATTCCTTTGTCGGTAATCCCACGGTGAGCCGTATTACCCGCTGGCACATCGATGGCGTGCCGCGTGATACCAATGGCAAATTCTTGTATGTGCGCGATGAAGATTCCGGCGATTGGTGGTGCGCCAATGGCTATCCCCCCACCCGCACCTTAGAATCCTGGCGCTGTCACATTGGCCTTGGCTACAATACCCTGATGACCCGCGAGAGCGGCATCGAAGTCAGCCAAACCTGGTTTACGCCGATGCCCCCGGCGGAGAGCGACGATGGCGATGCGGTGGGCGATCCCTGCCTAATTTGGCGGGTCAAAGTCACCAATAATTCCGACCGCCCCCGCCGTTTGAGCCTCACCAGCTATGTAGAAATTGCCCTCGGCAACTGGTATGAAGACACCAGCTGGCGCGAATTCTATCTGCTGTTTAACCGTCAGCACTACGCCGACAATGTCATGTACACCCGCTCTACCCAGTGGGTGAAGTACATCGGCGGCTGGCAGGCAGCAAATTCTGATGCCAATAATATCCCTTTCCATAAGGCCGCCTTCCTAGCCTCTAGCCTGCCGGTGGCCCAGTACGAGGGCGAGCGCTATGTCTTCAATGGCTCGTACCGCGATCTCAAAGATCCGGCAGCGATGACAGGCGAGCTGCGCAATAAGGTGGTGGATGGCCGCGATGCCTGCCACGCCCTACGCAATGTGATTGAACTGGCCCCCGGCGAGAGCGCTGATTTGGTGCTCTTGTTGGGTGCAGTGGACACCGAAGCTGCTGATGCCTCGGAATTAACCAACAAATATCTTAGCCCAGCCAAGGCCGATGCCGCCTTTGCCAATAATCAGGCCTATTGGCAGCGCGCCCTGGGTGCGCCGATTATTAAAACCCCTGATGCCCGCACCGATGTGCTGATTAACCATTGGTTTAAGTATCAGGGCGCCAATTTGAGCTGGTGGAACCGTAATCCCGGCTACTGCTATTTCGGCCTTTATAATTTCGGTGTGCGCGATGCCTGCCAGGATGCGGTAAGCCGCCTGCCAGGCAGCCCCAAGTGGGTGCGCGATCACCTGGTCAAACGGATTATGATCTGGCAGTTCCCCGAAGGCGACTACGCCCATGGCGGTAATTTCGTCTCCATGGTGGGCACCCGCACTTTCCATTCCGACGACCCCATTAACCCCCTCTTTATTCTCGCCAAATATGTGCGCGAAACCGGGGATTTCTCGGTGCTGGAGGAGGTCACCCCCTACGCCCACACCAATGGCGAGCAGACTGACACCATTTACGCCCATGTCATTAAGGGTCTGGAATTCTTCTTCTCGCAATTCTCCGAGCGCGGCCTGCCGCTGATTCTCAAGGCCGACTGGAATGATGCTCTCGATCAGGTCGGTAATAATCGTAAGGGCGATTCGATCATGCTGGCCTGCTGGGCCATCTACTGCCTCGAGCAGTTCTACCCCTGCATGGACTACATGAAGGACGATGAACGTAAGGCGGACTACGAGCAGCGCCTGGCCAAGCTCAAGCAGGTGGTCAACGACATTGGCTGGGACGGCGATTGGTATCAGCGCGCCATGCACGATGACGGCACCATCCTCGGCTCGAAGGACACGGCAGAGAAAACTGGCGGGGGCATGATTTGGGCCAATCCCAATAGCTTTGCCATTGTCTCCGGTGTCGCCGATGCCGAGCGCACGGGCAAGATCCTGGCCAGCTTTGACAAGCACCTGGATCACGAGCTTGGCAGCTACACCTTCTACCCACCCTTTGCCAAGCCGCAATGGCGGGCCGGCATCATTTCCCGCTTTGCCCAGGGCAATAAGGAAAACGGCGCCATCTTCGGACATAGTAGCCGTTGGCGCATGTGGGCCGAGTGCTACGCCGGCCGCGGCGATAAGGCCTACGAGATCTTTGACAAGATGAGCCCCCTCACCGCCCATCTCAAGAGCCCCGAAGGCTACGTCATCGAGCCCTACGTCGCCTGCCAGTACATCTGTGGCCCCGAATCAGAAAGCCCCGGCGAAGGTAGCCATAGCTGGGCCACCGGCACCGCGGCCTGGAGCTTGATTGTGTTCTGGGAATGGATTTTTGGCGTGCGTCCAGAATTCGACGGGCTGATTATCGACCCCTGCCTGCCATCGGCCTGGGAAGAGGTAAGCATGCAGCGCGAATGGCGCGGCTCTTCCTTTGCCATTACCATCCGCAAGCCCAAGGGCGTACAAAAAGGCACGGCGCGCATCAACCTCGATGGCAAGCCCATCGACGGCGATCGCATCCCCATGCAGCCGGCCGGCGGCAAGCACCAGGTTCTGGTGGAAATCAGCGCCTAAGCACCATGCCATCGGGCCTGAAACGCAGTATAATCCCCTCCCCCTGCCTGACAGGGGGAGGGGATTTTTATGTTTAAGCCATTGTGCCCTCATGCGCGAAGCGCAATCCTAATTGTCGTTTGACAGCGGTGACTTGCTGGGGTCTTGACCATGCGCCACCAGCCTTTGCCGGAGGCAGCCAAGGTCCATGCCTGATCCCATTGCATCCCAGGGCGGCGTAAAGCATGTCTGGAAAAGGAATGCTCGTTTCGCTGGGCATGCTTTTAGCATAAAAACCCCCTTTCGGGGCTTTTTTCTGCCTGATCTGGAGATCTGCGGTGACGGAGACAAGCTTTGCGCCACCCTGATCGACATCCGAGTCGGTGCAGGACAGCAGCGATCGTTCGAGCGCGCCCCCGCCGCTTGA